>CAZRMH010000013.1:0-38133 GCA_964600935.1 uncultured Candidatus Obscuribacterales bacterium | reverse complement strand
GATGGTGCTCAACCTCGAAGAAGATAACGTCGGTGTAGTTATCCTCGGTGAAGGTCGTAAAATCCATGAAGGTATGGAAGTAAAAACCACCGGACGGATCGCTTCCGTTCCAGTCGGACCAGGAATGCTCGGTCGTGTTGTAAACGCTCTTGGTCAGCCGCTCGACGGCAAAGGACCAATCGCCTCCGACGAGTTCGCGCCAATGGAATTGGTTGCTCCTGGTATCGTCAAACGTAAATCAGTTCACGAGCCATTGATGACCGGACTGACAGCTATCGACGCTATGATTCCAATCGGACGTGGACAGCGCGAATTGATCATCGGTGACCGTCAAACTGGTAAAACTGCTATCGCGATCGACGCGATCATCAACCAGAAGACTCAGCCTGATCGACCAGTCTGCGTATATGTAGCTATCGGTCAGAAATCCAGTAACGTCGCCCGTCTTCACAAGATTCTCGAAGACAAAGGGGCGATGGAGTATTCAGTAATCGTAGCTTCTGCTGCAACTGATGCACCAGCTTTGCAATTCCTGGCACCGTATGCTGGATGCGCAATCGGCGAATACTTCATGATGAAAGGCGGACACGCGCTTCTCGTATACGACGATTTGTCGAAACACGCTCAAGCTTATCGCGCGATGAGTTTGCTTCTCAGAAGACCACCAGGTCGTGAAGCTTTCCCTGGAGACGTTTTCTATCTGCACAGCCGTCTTTTGGAACGTTCGGCAAAATTGTCCGATGCTCTTGGAGCTGGTAGTTTAACCGCACTGCCGATCGTTGAAACTCAAGCTGGTGACGTTTCGGCTTACATTCCAACAAACGTAATCTCGATTACCGACGGTCAAATCTTCCTTGAAACAGATTTGTTCTACGCCGGTGTCCGTCCCGCGATCAACGCCGGTGTATCGGTATCCCGCGTAGGTGGTGCTGCTCAAACCAAAGCGATGAAAGCCGTAGCCGGTAAGCTTCGTCTCGACCTTGCCCAATTTAGAGAACTGGAAGCATTTGCACAATTCGCTTCTGACCTCGATAAATCAACGCAAGATCAGATCAAGCGCGGTACGAAACTGATGGAAGTTTTGAAACAACCACAGTTCGAACCACTGAACCTGGCTGAGCAAGTTTCCATTCTGATCGCCGCTAACTCTGGCATTCTTGATGATATCGCCACAGAAGATATCTTCAAATTCAAAGCTGAGTGGTTTAAATATCTGGCCGTTCAAGCCAAAGATGTATCCGCCAAACTTCTCACCGGCGACAAAGTCAGTGAAGAAACCGAAAAAGAATTGAAAGAACACCTCAACAAGTTCAAATCAAACTTCTTCGTCAAGTAACAACTCGCATCAGCGAAACTGGCACCGCCAGCCGGTGATCGCAGGAGGCTTTTAAAAGACAATGGCAAACCTGAAGGCAATTCGTGGGCGTATCAAAAGCGTTAAGTCAACGCAGAAAATCACGCGCGCTATGCAAATGGTGGCAGCGGCTCGAGTGCGAAAAGCGCAAGGCAGAACACTCGCTACCCGCCCGTTCACTAAGAAAGTAGTCCAGATGTTGCAGCAGGTTGTGCATGAAGCTAACCCGCTTGACCTTGCTGGTTTGCCATTGTTGGAGAAGCGGCCGGAGACGAGAAGAGTTGCATTGATAGTAATCTCGTCAGATCGCGGTTTGTGCGGTTCTTACAACACCAACGTTTTCAAAGCCGCGGTTAAGCGCATCAAAGAGTTGAAGGCCGAAGGAAAGCAAATCAGTCTGATTACGATCGGTTTGAAAGCTGCTGGTTTCTTCAAACGTATTAAAGATGAGAGCCTGAGCAAGGTAAAGTCTTACACAAACTTGAGTGCCATTCCGAATTTTGAAACGGCAAAATTGATCGCTGATTATGCGAGTCTGCTCTACACGCATGGAAAGCCGACAAGCAATGAACCAAAACCTGAAGACCCCAAAATTCTAGACCTCGAAACACGAGTGGATAGAGTGGAGATCGTCGGCACGAGATTCATCAACCTTGGTAAACAAGAAACTCAGGTGTTCAATTTCTTGCCTGTGGAATTGCCAAAAGGCGTCGATCACTTCCCGCTCAGCGCGGAAACGATTTTCGAACCGTCGCTGGAAGAACTGATGGAAGAAGAACTTCTTCCTAAATACATCGACAATGTGATTTATCAGGCCATGCTCGAAGCCTCTGCATCCGAGCTAGCTGCCCGGATGAATGCCATGAGCAATGCCACTTCGAAGGCTGGAGAACTGATTCAAGATCTGACTCTGGTCTACAACAAAGCGCGTCAAGGCGATATCACGCAGCAGTTGCTTGAAATCGTCGGTGGTGCAGAAGCGTTGAAGTAAATAATTCGGTGCTTCGTCCGCAGTGAGGTCTGTGAGTTATTTCGAATAAGTGAACCGTTCCGAAGTGATTTTCAGATATTCAGTTCCAAGTTAAACTGTCCGTTAGCTAGTCGAAGTCGACCCAAAAATCGGAGAACGCTAGCCATCAGAGTCTCAAGCGAATCTACACTTCTAGATGGTACTATCGCCGGACGTAGCGCTCCGTCCAGTTCGAGTGCATCTGCTGGTGTACCATTGTTCGCAAGACCATGGCAGCAATCTGATTACAAAATTTCAGCGGTCATATTGATCATTGCTAGTGTGATTTTCCTGCCCACGCTTGGACTTCCGGGCATCGTCAATACTACGGACGCCTACTATACGGAAGCGGCTCGAGAGATGTTGAATCGTGGTGATTATCTCACTCCGTATCTCAACTATTCACCCTATTATTTCAAACCAATTCTCACTTATTGGTTGATCATCGCTTCCTATCTGTGTTTAGGCGTTAGTACATTCGCGGCGAGATTGCCGTCCGCCCTTTGTGCGATTGGAACTGCGCTCGCGACCTGGGCTCTCTGCCGTCCGTACATCGGTCAAAGACCTGCTTTCCTTGCGGCTTTAGCATTGATCTCGATGCCGATGTACGTGGTTGTCGGTCATCTTTCGCTAACCGATATGCCATTGATTTTGCTGACTACAGTGACCAATCTTTTGTTGATTGGAAAACTAATTCGTGGTTCTTCGCTCTGGTCTGTCGGCGAGTCATCGATCGGATTGATGGTTGCGTATGTTTGTTTAGGTCTGGCGATTTTATGTAAGGGACCCCTGGCTCTAGCTGTTGTTGCGATTTGCGTTGGCGGTTTTCTTTTGGCGACCAGTGAATCAGTAACTGACTTCAAAAATCGAATTTTTTCGCTCAAACCCTTGTGGGGAATTGCGATACCACTAGCAGTGGCACTGCCATGGTATATCGCGGAGCACTTTGCCACAAATGGAGTGTTCACCAAATTTTTCTTTATCGAACAAAACTTTGGTAGATTGTCCGGTAAATCTCAATCGCATATTAACCCACCCTGGTTTTACCTTCCATACCTGGCTGGTGGTTTCATTCCGTGGCTGCCACTGCTGCTCAGTTCTCCCTTTGTCTTCAGATTAAATAGGGCAAAACGATTTTCGAAAAATCCACGAATTCAAATGACGATTGCTTCGCTTTGTTGGATATTCGGAACGCTTCTGTTGTTGCATTTGTCATCTTCAAAAGTTGCTCACTATCTGTTGCCGCTTGCTCCGCCGATTGCGATTCTGGCAGGGCTTTTCCTCGATACGATCATCCGACTCGGCCGACGCCGCTTTATTCTTTGGGGCGCACCGATAATGGTGCTCGGTGGAACAGTAACAATGTTTCTCGTTCCAAAAATGTTCAGCAGTTCTAAAGATCTCCAGTTGATTGCCTTCACCTGTCTGCCGATCTTTATCTTGAGCTTCGCCGTGTACGGATTCTACATTTACCGATCTAAAGTGCGAAACGGTGTGATTGCGCTGATGGCATCCGCTTTACTCACTGTTTCAGCAATGATTCCTATTGGAATTCAACAGGTCTACACGCAGGGAAATTCGAAATTTGAATACCTGGTCAAAATCACCAATGAGATTCATCCGGCAAGTTTGGCTGTGCTTGCCAATGAATCGCCGACTGCTGCGTTTTACGCGAAGCGTGAGATCTTCGAAATCCAGGGACCGTTCGATTGTCGGAAGTTTGTCGAAACCACAAAAGGTCCGCATTATCTGATCATCGACTCGAAATTTCTTTCGCTGTTTGCCCCATTCTTACCGGAAAATCGCACGGTCAGCACAAGCGGAAAGTGGAATCTACTTCGTTTCGTAGAGAAAACCTCTGACCAGTCGAACTCACAAAAGGTGCAATAGGGTCAGAACCTGCTGTCTAGACCATCTCAAAACAGGATCTTTTGTGAAAATCACAAGCCTCAAATTTTTCAGCGATAAAGAAGATCTGGCGTCTTCGCTGATTGCGTTGTGCTCGGTGATACTGTCATTGATGCTTTTCGCAATCGTTCGAGATCAGCTAGCTGTTTCGATTGAAGTTCTCATTCCAGATGTTCGAACGAAGGTGGTTGGACCCGTCGGCAATCCGCACCGAGATGGGCGACTAAATCCAATGTGTTCGGATGCTCGAGTAAATTGGGTCTACAACTGCGAATCAGAAATGAGTTATTCGTATGTCGACAAGCAAAAGTTGGGGAATAAGTGGCTTGTGACAATACGGATTGAGGGCGTCCTGTTGAGGCTTTCACTAGGTATTGATGCCGCATTGGCTAAAGATGCGCCTGCTCGATTGGATCAACACAATGAAGGTCATGTATTGATTTGCAAAACGATTTACAAAGATGCTGAGAAGTTCGGTCGAGCTGCCGTCGCACCTGTTCTTCGGCGAACATTCACAGGTGAGGGTGATACCGTCGATGAGGCTAGTGCTCAAGCTGTTAGTGAAGCCGCTGGCGAAATCGCAAATCGCTACAAAGAGGACCTCCAGGTAAAAACACAAGATGTTACCGAGATCTATGATTTTCTCGAAATCAACGAACCCAAGTCTGTGAAGAACTCGATTGAGCAAGCGTTTCAATTGCATTCCGCTGGAAAAACAAGACGCTTGATAGAATAACTAATGACACCGCTTATGGTGCGGCCACTTCGTAGATATAGCCGAAGTCTGATGTGGCGCCTGGAAGTCCGGTGATGTCTACCGTCCTTCTGAATCTGACATCTACTGCTGTCCCAGTCGTTTCATAAAATGGTCGCACAGGACCGGATCCACCAGGCATAGTGGTGAGCACCGTAGCTGCCGGATTGTAGATTAGACCGAAGTCGCTTCGCGCCTGAACCATCGGCGGGAAACCTTTGTTTGGCCCAGGCGGTGGTGGCGGCGGATAGGGACCTGCTGGACCGGCAGGTCCGCCGGGCCCTCCATCTCCCATGACCATAGGAAACTGAGACCCCCTACGGATCGCTGGGGTGAAATTTTGTGCGAATAACGTCCCCGGTTTCGGTTTGCTCATCGCCACAATCGGCTTGGCAATTGGTTCTCCAGCGTGTTTGCCGCCGAGACGATCACCTGGTTGTCTGACTTCGTCTCGAAAATAAATATCGAAGTCGTTATCCAACTTTATCACTCCGCCCAGAGGCATCGTCAGGCTGAGAACACCGACCGAGCTGTTGTTGATGCCTTTGAGCGCTTCTCCATGCATCTGTTCGTGACTGGACGCATATAACGGCAGTGGCGTTAGCGGTTTGCTCTGGTAGGTGACTACGCCGTCTGAGGCAAATTTGTAGATATGGATAATGCCGGATGGAATTGTCCCTAATGCCATATATGGTCCGCCGAAGTTGACCGGTCCGACCCAAGTGAAGGTCCCCGGGGTCGGGTTGTCCAGCGGTGTGCTCTGCATGTTTATGACTGACGCTATATTTGCTTTTGTACCAGCCCGACGAATCCAATCGTAGAGTCCCAGTCGCCAAACATCAGATGGGTTTCTCGGACCAACTGAACCATCCAACGGCCAGGCCATCGGCGCCATGCTGGATCCCGCATCCACTGGAAAATCTCCGACTTTCGCGGTTAGCAGAGTTGTGGGATTTGAGCCACCGCCGCCGTTCATCACTCCGCTGGTGTACAAATCCATTGGTTTTGTGATTTCAGGAACCTTCCCGTCCGGGCAGCTGATCGAAAGAGCTCCGGGGGCTGGCAGGGGGTCGTGAACGGTGGCGGGCTCCGCGCATGCTACTGCTGTCATGTTGTAGCCCGCCGAAGAGGCGTGGATGTCTTTGATGTTCTCGACCGCCTGGGCTCTTATAATTGTCGGAACCTGATATGCAAGACCCGGAACTGTCGAAACCCATAATTTGCTATCAACGATGCGAACGGAATCAGCGATGCCACCAAATACGAAACCAGTTCCTTTATACGGAATGTTCGTGAATGCTTTGTAGTAATCGCCAACTTTTTGTGCGGGCGAAACTGGAGATTGTGAAGTCGGCTGCGGCACAGGCACACGAGTGAGGGCACCTCCGGTGAGTGAACCCAAGCTCAGCTGCAATGAGCCGTTAACATAACTAGCTCCATCGGTCATGCGTATTTGGTTCTGTTGATATGCGGCCAGTGCGCTGGCGTAAGGCGTGACATTCGCTCCGTCCTTGTCTTGACCGGAACCTCCAGGCAGGATGGCGGCTTGCAAGGCCGCGACCAATTGGTTTTTTGCCGATATTGCTTTCGTGAGATCTTGTTTTGCCAGGTCTTCCATTACCGGCTGACCTAATTTATCAGCAATAATTAGATCCAATCGAGCTGTTCCGATAATAGTGTTTATGCTTCGCACCGGCTGAGGAAAACCGTCGGCTGCGACCGTGGCAGTTCCGGTCGGCGCATAGTCGGAGAGCGAAACGTATCCCCACTCATCTGTGTTGATGACGATTCTCGAGCACTCGCGAGCGGCTGCCAGCGCTGCAGCTTCGATAGCTGTTTTTTGTTCGGAGTTTGAACCGAGCATCCTGACGTAGCTTAAGGCCAGGATGAGCAACGCGACTATAATGAATGCAAAGGCTCCGACCAGAGCCAGCATGTTACCTCTAGGTCTGCGATTCATTCCAGAAACGCTTTTTCTAATCATTGTAATGTTCTCTCGAAAAAAGACAGCGCGCGCCTGAGGACCTCTCTTCGAATATATCATGAGTGCCATACCTGGCGGCATTTGACATTTATTTCCAACAATCACAGGCTGAATTGCCTAATCCACACCAGTAGTCGAGTTGCGATGCAGTTGAAAACAAAATCGGAATTCCTTCTCTTTCCGCGCGATCATCGCTGGATGATCATTTCGGGTTTTGTGATTGCCACTTTGTCGGCTGCGGTGTATGCATTCTTTTGTCCGTGTTTAAACGAGAGGTTTGTCAGTACGATACTTCTTCATCCGACTAAGGTTTCCGGGCAAGTAGCGCAAATGAAGATATTGGGGGGCATCTCGGGCACCGAGGTATTTTTTACACCAACCGGTGGTAGCTCAAAACCACAGCTAAACGGTTGGTTTTATGAACAGGCAAACAGCCATATCGTTGTACTTTTCAATCATGGAAACACTGGAAACGTTTCAACACGACGTTGGAAACAAGAAAATATTTTGACGACGGGGGCATCTCTCTTTGTCTACGATTACCGCGGATTCGGCAGAAGCGATGGTATCCCAACCCTGCATGGCGTTGTAGAGGATGGTCTCGCCGCTTACGACTATCTGGTGAACGTAAAAAACTTCAAGCCGAAAAACATTGTTCTATATGGAGAATCTTTTGGTTCGTGTGTTCTGGTTGAGATCGCCAAGTTGCGCACTTGCGGTGGTTTGATTGTTCAATCTGGCTGCACATCAGCAGAGTCGCTATGCAAAGAACAATTGCCGATTTTGAACGTTTATCCCTCCTTTTTGTTCTTTCGTCCATCTTTGGATAATCTGACGTATTTGCAGGGCGCCCATCCGCCACTGCTGATAGTGGCAGGTGCAAAAGATGAGATTGTCCCTCCCCACCATGCCTCTGAGCTATTTCGACAGGCCCGTCCTATCAAAACACTCGTAATGCTTCCTTGCAGTACGCACAATGATTTCGCGATTGATAGCAAACAGTTCAGCGCTGAGTTGAAGAAATTTCTGTTGAGTCTTGAAACGGAAAATTGATTGGCGCGCTCTCATCGATTTTGAGGCATAGCTGCCCGAACGCATCAGTCAACGCTCTCCAACTGTCATGTAAGCATCAAAGTCGTTTAGGCTTTCCGAAAGTTTTGGTTACCGTGAACTTATTGAAGTTTGGATTATCTTCGTACTTAAAAATGTGGTGGGTATGTTGGGGTGGTGGTGCTGCCGGTGTCGCCGACTCGCCTGTCCCAGTTGGAGCGTTGACAACGGCGGAATCACCTGCACCAACCTGCTTAGAACCGGTCGTCACCGTCACTTTTCCTGTTTTTGTGATCTGGTCCTGACTTAATTTTGTATCGACTATCGACTCATCGTCCTTTTTCGACATTCGACTCAGAGCGGCGGAAGCACTGATGAAGCCTGCTTTGATTTCCTGGAAATTTGTTACTACGTAAAACGTTATCACCGTGCATGCGAAAATCAGACCAACAGTAAGTGTGACTATCCGAAAACCAGTTTGCGTCGGTGACTTTCTCGGACCTGCGGCCATCCCGCTGGCAAATTGCATGAGAACAGTTTGCTCCTGATCGAATTGTTTTCGTTTCAGTGCGATTATGTCTTCGGCTTGGGCCTTGAGAATTTCTGTCGTCCCTGTTTTTCGTCTCAATGGGAGTGCACTGCTCTCCACCGTTTGTTCTTCTGTATTGATAGGAACTAACTTTGCTGAAGCGAGCCAATTTTCGATATCTACGCCGAGTACTTCGATGGATTCGCATCGGCAGTCAGGATCGCGTTCAAGCGCGTGGTCTAAAATTTCGCTGAGTTCATGACCGCACCTCAATTGAGGTAGTAGTTCAGAAATTCTCGGGTATGGAGCATCGCCGCGTAATGCATTTCGTTGTTCAGGAATTGTTCTGAAGCTATACGGCAGTCGGCCTGCAAGAAGTTTGTAGCAAATCTGAGCGATCGCGTAGATATCTGAACGATCGGAGCACTCACCTTTGAGAAGTTGCTCCGGGCTCAAGTATCTGAATTCGAAGGTCTGTTTTCCATCAGCTTGTTGAGTTGATTTGGCTTCTTCAATTGGTTTGTAATGGCCAAAATCCGCCAGTTTGATTGCGAATCCGCCATTCTGTTCGAGCAGAAAAATGTTGCTTGGCTTTAAATTGCCATGCACCACTCCTATTTTGTGCGCGTATGAGACAGCAGCCAAAATTTTCGCCAGCAGGCTGGCGAATTCTTCCTCTTTCTGAAGTTGACCGACTGCATCGAGCAGCTCTCCAAGGTTGATACCGTCGAGAAATTCCATTACTAAGAATGGCATTCCGTCGGAGGATTCCAAATAGCCTTTTGTTTCAATGATATCTGGACCCTGGATGTTTGATTGAATTCTTGCATCTTTGGAAAATGCTTCAATGATTGCAGGATTATTCGATGTGACTGTCTTGATCGCCACTCGTTGTGGAGAACCGGAAAACATGTGTTCAGCAAGATAAACGATTGTGGTGCTGCTTTCTCCGATGAGTTGCTTGACACGATAAGTTCCAAACAGTGTAGTGCCGATCAGATTGCGGGGATCAACTGCAGTCTGGTTCGGTATTCTGTCAGTCGCTATTGCAGCCAGGCGAGTAAATGTCGCCTTCAGTTTTTGGGGAACGGTTTTATTTGACTTTAGATTTGGCGGTTTGGTCTCTTTTGCATTAGCGTCCTTAGTCTTCGGAGGTGATGGCGGGATTATTCCAATATCGAACAAGTGCGCTCCGGTTTCAAATGTTGGTGGCTGCGGTGGTGCTGGTACCTGTGGAACCGCATTAACTGGGCTTGGGGATGCCTCAGTATTTTGAACCGGATGCGATTGCGCTGGCGGAACCGGAGGTGTGTTGATTCCGGTATCCTCAAATCGTGGTGTTGCTGATGGTGGCTCATCGCCTAAAGTGGAACCAATGATACCGATATCAAGACGAGGATGTGAGCCACTCTTGTAACCGTTACCACTGTTGGGCGGAAACGTATGCTCCTTTTGTTTGTGAGCCGCTTCCACCCACTCCGTAATACCGTCGAGGAATTCCTGCGCAGTTTGTATTCTCAGGTTTTTGTCTGGTTCCAATGCTTCTTGAATTACAAGATCTAGCATCTCACTACAGGGAATTTCGGGCGCAAATTTCCTGATCGATTCGTATGATTGTGGACCGGGCGGTTCATGTCCTGTCAAAACCTGATAGGCAATTGCGCCAAGACTGAATACGTCAGACTCAACTGACGCTGCACCACCACGCCGTCTCTCGGGACTTCGGTACAGATTGTCCCGATGATGGCTGTCGGCGTCTTCTTTATCGGTTCGTGCAAAGTCAATTAATCGTAAGTGGAATTGGTCATTGTCCTTCAAGACGAGAATTTTTTCGGGACTTAACTTTCCATGTACAACTTGCATTTTGTGTGCGGCTATCAACGCTTCGCCGGTTAGCGTGATTACCGAGATCATGTCCGATTCGTTCGAGATTCGCCCGAATCTGCTTAGTGGAGTCATTGCAGAAAGGTTTTCCATTACGAAGAACGGCTGGCATCCGGGCGCGACTGTTTCTAAGTAGGCGATTGATTTGACGATATTTTGATTTACTATGCGGCTCTGTTTGGTTACAGCAACTCTAAAGCTGTGATTGGCGATTTTTTCCGGAATCAATAAGGTTTTGATCGCGACGTGCTCGTTCGTTTCAAGATTCTTTGCAGAATAGACCACGCAGGAGTTGCCTCTGCCAAGTTCTTGATTGATCGCATATCGTTCGAAAATTACTTGACCGACTAGGCTCGGAGACGCTTTTGACAAATCAAATTGGGCGACCGACATCGTTTCCGGTGAGTCAGTTTCCTCTTGAAACGCGATCGAGGCAGAGCCGATATCGCTCTGTTCTAGTGGTAGCTCTGACGGCTCGCTGTTGATCGGGTCTAGCGGATTTTCCGAAGGCTCGCCATTGATTGGTTCGATGGGAGTTTCCGAAGGCTCGGTGACTTTTTCGATTGAAATTTCTGAAGTCGAAAAGTCGTTTTGAGCGATTGGATTTTCGTGACAGCTATCATCTTCACCGACAGAGTGTTCCGGTGATGAGCTAGTCTCGATCACCGGAGCCGAATTGTTTGAGTTGTCTTCGGTGTTCGATTCAGACTTCCCTGACATTTTACACACCCCACCGATAGTATCTTAGCAGGCGCATGGGTTACGTGAGCGACACCGAGATCGCCAAATCTGCACGAATCGTAAATCCTATTATTGCAAGCCTCGACGATAGCTTCGCCTATAGGTTTTGAAAATGTAATGGACTGAACGGATATAGAAAGGACTCATTCAAGGAATTCTGAATTAGGTGAATTCTACGTCTTTCCTGATGGCCGCGACTCCGCGATCGTTTCGGACTTGCAAACTTACGCCAACTGGCTTCTTATCCCAATCGATTTGTATGCAACCAAAGTTTGGACCAGAATCGTAAATCGCCACGCGATTTTTATTCTTGTACTGAGTTCCGTTTTCGAACAAATTCATTCCGCTCGATGTGAGGTCATAAACCCTGGTGCCAGCGGGCGTTTTTTCGCAGGAGATTTCTCCGAAGTGCATGTCACCGGAAATGAAAATTGCATTTGTTATCTTTAACCGGTCGAGCATGTTCAACATCTGTTCTTTTTCGTGAGGAAAATTTGCCCACTTTTCCCATCTGTGTTCGGGAGAGGCGAATTGGATGCTGCTTGCGATGATACGCAAATCAGCTGGTTTCTTCAATTCGGACTCCAACCATCGCCATTGTTCTGCACCGAGCATGGTGGCTCTTGGATCTTTGGTCGCGCCGTAACCAAGTTTCATGATATCGATGTGCAGGGGAGTTCTAAACCAACGCAGATCAAGAAGAATGATCTGAAGTTGTTTGCCTGGCGGACCATACATATATGAGGTGTAGATACCATCTCGTTCTCGGCGTTTGGAATCAATTGGTTCGGCAAAAAAGTCCAGGAAAATCTTTTTGCTCTCGCGTTTCTTTGGATACTCCGCGCCACCATCATTGACACCATAGTCGTGGTCGTCCCAGGTTGCCAGTATCGGAATCTGCGTGCGGAAGTTTGCAAACTCCGGCTTAGCCGCGAGTTTTCTATATCTGCGTGCCAAATTCTTCATGTCAGCTGTGTCGCCGTAGACATTGTCTCCAATGAAGAGAAACAAGTCCGGTTTGGATTTAAGTATCGAATTCCAGATCGGCTGCGGATCGTTTTGCTGTGCGCATGACCCGAAGGTCAGCGTTTTGATCACCGAAGTCGGTTTCGCTACGGCGGCGTTCCACGGATAGATGCCTCCTGAGAGTAGAAGCAGTGCTTCCGATGCGTGTTGTAGAAAACTTCTTCGTTTCAAAAAATCATCTGGGTGATGTTAGTCGATCTCGAACTCAATCTTGATCTTGCGGCTTGATTTTACCGCTTTACCATTCAATTGTGCCGGTTTGAACTTCCAACGCTTCAGTGTAGAGAGCGCTAAGTCATCAGCCTCTTGCGAGCCAGTAGAACTAACAAGCTTCACAGTGAATTTGCCATCGGATTCAATCGTGAATTTAGCGCAGCAGCAAGTCTTGCCGCCGTGCTCGGCGTGTTCTGCCGGCAGTTCCGGTTGGGGGGCTTCGATCGCGAGTGCATCCTCATAGCTCGAGGAGTCGGTGGTTCCGCCTTTGAGGAGCGGCGACGCCGTTACTGGCAGCGCGAATACGATGAAAGACAAAATAAGAACACAACAGAGTTTCATCGGCTTTGACCTCTACACCACACTCACTAAAAGAGGGAACGACAATCGTTTTCATTATCATAACAGTAATATCGTTATGGCCTCAATTAAATATGCTCTCAACACCTTAGAATCTGAAAAGACTGGGATGTTGTGACTTTCGGGATTGGAAGCCTGGAAACCAATATTAAACGGGATGAGAATGTTCTCGGCTTAGTACCTGACTTCCTCCGGTGTCTTGACTCTGGGGTCAGTTGCCGTAAAATGGAAATGAAAACGATTACCATTTTGCTTCGAGGGGGCTGGAAGACCGAATTTTCGGTTTGGACTGAACTCCCAATGCCAAATAACCGCTTTCAGGGCGTCCACTTACAAACGACTCGGAATCCATCTTGAAACCTTCGCTCCCTATCTATATTTGCTGTCTGATGTTGTTTGCTCATCAGCAAAACGTTTTTGCAGCTGATCAAGATTCTAAGCTCAATTCTATTTTGAACTCGACCAGCGGTTCTACGTTGGCACCAGCTTCGGTGAATGCAGATGGAAAGAAACCAAGCGTTTCGTCGATAAATGGAAAAATAACCGATCTTTCAAAAACCTTACCAATAGCCGGTGCGCATGTACTTCTTATTAAACAGGGTAGCGAGCATATCCGTAAAGAAGCGGATGTTGCGGCTGACGGTACATACAAAATAGAAGACCTGGAACCGGGTCGCTGGGAGATGACGATTTCCGCGCCGGAGATGTTGTCGCATTCTAATACCTTAGATCTCGTTTCTGGTGAGATGCGAACAGTTGATGTCTCGCTTGAAGAACTTGAAGCCGAAGACGTCATGCGCATTACAGGCAAGCGCACGCTCATTCACCCGGAGCAAATCGGCAGCAGAACAAATGTCACTCACGACACGATTTATCAATATGGCTCCGGAAACGATCTGCAGAAATTGATTGAAACCACGCCTGGTGTCATGACTGATACTTTTGGAAACATGATTGTCCGCGGTGAGCACAACGCCGTTAACTACGTACTCGACGATGTAATTCTTCCGGAAGCTGCTGGTGTGCTGCAGCAGTCAAACTTCGTGACTCCTCGTTCTCTACAATCATTCCAAATGGATATTGGTGGTTACAAAGCTTCTGATGGCGGTGGACCACTGGGGGCGGTGGCACGCATGAAGTCACTACCGGTTAGTTCAAAACCGAGTCTTACTGTCGGTCAACAGATGGGCGGTCCGATGACTGGCAACATCTACTACAACGCCAGTGGTGCGTTCAGTCAGGATGAGAAGTCGAAGTTGCACCAACTGCGATACGAATCCTCTGGCTCGTTCCGCGGCTCACTGCTTGGATTGTCACCACCCGTAAAAAGTTTCAAACACGATTCGCGCGCTGACATAAACGTGCTTGGCAAACTGGAATATCAGGCGACGGAACGAGATCGGTTTCGTTTTACAGTTGGATTGAATCACTCATTCCTGCAAGTGCCCACTTCGCGATTGTCTTATCGCGCAGGTGTTAGAGCCAATCAATATGATGCCCAGGATTTTGCTGTGCTCAGTTACAAACATACCTTTCAACGTTTCTTTGATGAAGCGAACTTGCACCTGATCAACGCATTTTATTATGAGGGTTATAAGAGTCGAAATGTTTTCGATCCTGATCCCGTGATAAACGGAGGGCAACCGTTAATATCGTTGACACCAGGTGCCAGTCGTTTCAATTATGTTTTCGGGTCGCAAGGCAATATCATCAAGACTGTGCGCAATACACATCGTGTTGAACTTGGCTTCCTGACTGAAGTTCGACCAGTCACGACAAATTTCAGCGCATTATTTTTCAACAACGATCCATACAATCCCGATGTGCCTTTCGGGGCGCAAATTAGTCCGTTTACCGGCACAACAGTTGGTCCTCAATTCGTTAACGGAATGGGGAAATACAAAGGTTTCCGTTATTTGCAAAGCGCATACTTGCAAGACACCTGGCGCCCACAAGTTGGAATTTTGAAACGATTGACACTCGATGCTGGTGTCCGGGCGGACGTTTATCATGGAGTTTTCGGCAACACTCATAGAGTCAGAGATGCTCTGCTCACCATTCCTGGTATCCAACCATTCAATCCCAATGTGTTCGATACTCAGCGTGTGACAAACGCACAAGCGAGCGGGCGCTTTGGCGGATCCTTTGTTGTCACTCCAACTACAGTTGTTCGAGGATCATTTTCAAATTTGTTCATGCCGCCGCCCGTGGACCTTTTCTCCACCGTGCCAAATGTGAATGATATCGTCAATGGTGTCTACAACGGCACTTTGCGTCCGATGCAAGCAACGCGCGGAAAGCTGGTGGATACCAGTATTGAACAACAGATTGGACCGCGAGTAATGGCGAGGACGAATCTGTTTTATAAACGGTTAAATAACTTTGGTGACTCTGGTGTAATTGGAAATAGTCCGCTTTATAATCGCCAGACTATTTCCGGACAGGAGGCTTACGGTGTTGAAACTCGTCTCGAGTTGAAACCGAATCGTGACGGCTATGGCTTTAACGGTTTCCTCTCAAATACTTTCCAGATCGCTCTATTGCGAGGCTCGAAGGGTGTCACTGGCGGAGTCTATGCTCAAGACGTCGTTCCTGTCGAAGACAAATATCCGGACCACGATCGTCGCGAAGCATTAGTCGCCGGTTTCGGTTATATGTCTAAGAAGAACTGGTGGGTGCTCGCCGATTACAAGTATCTGTCCGGTCTCCAGGATAGTCGCGACGAAGCAATTTATGGTCCACATCCGAAACGCACGCCCCGTCTCAATATTTTCGGATTGAGTGGTGGCTTCAAAGCTCCCGAAGCTCTGGTTGCAAAACATCGGATGCTACCAGATACGGTGGATGTCCGCTTCGAGAACCTGTTCAACAACAGACTCGCAACAAACCTAGGAAGCCCCTTTCAAGGCACTCGTTTTCTTTTGCCGTTTCGCTTCCTAATCGGCTGTTCCTGGCACGTCGGCAAGCAAGACTACCGCTTGAGTCAGGCTCAGCCTCAGACGAATATCGCTTTGTCAGGGAAAGTCAAACCGACCCCGTAGAGTCACTCAATCCTTAAGATCGCAAATGTCACTTCAATGTGCCGCCGCAAAATATTTTTTTTGCGTTTCACAACCTTGTCACAAACTAATCGGAATATAGAGCAACTCGCTCCCCCGTCGACTTTATTTTCGAAAGTCGCTCACTTCGCTGCAGGAATTTACCAATGGGAAAAGATTCTCCACAAGCTAAAGGTTCAGGAAAAGGTTCAGAAGTTCAAAAGTCCGCTGAGCATGGTGCGGAACCCGCTGAAAATCATGGCATTCAAGGCGCAGCTAGAGAAGCGTGGTCCGGTCTTACGAAATGGGGTCACAAAGCTGCTGATACCGTCGTTGATACTAGTTCGAAAGTCTATAATTCAACAAAAGAAGCGATTAAATCCAAAGAAGGACAAGAGGTGATTGCCAAAACCAGAGATGGTGCAGCTAAGGTCATCGAAACCGCTGGTGGTCGCTCAGGCAATAGAACTGTCGACCAAGTCGTAGGAAACGCTGAATTGATTCCGGGAGCAGGTAACGTTGTTCGCGCCGCTAAGACGCTCAACGAAAGCGGTGTCACCGGAATTGTGCGCGATGGCAAAGGTCATGTAAACAAAGACCGACTGGTCCGAGGCGCTGTGGAAGCCGCTCCAGTGACTGGCGAGCTCTCTACCGCGAAGCATCTTGCCGATCGCACGGGGCTGACCGGAAAAATTGTTGAAAAAGTTCAAGAACAAACTTCAGGCAGAGATAGAGGCAAGGACAAAGGAAGCCTCTTGCCGGAAGTTGAGATTGATAAAGGCAAACTGGTCAAAGGTGCGATGGAAGCGGCTCCAGTGCCTCAAGAAGCCTCTCGTTGGAAACGTTTTCTCGACAAAACTGGACTGACCGGTAAAGCCTCCGACAAAGTTCAAGAAGATGTCGATCAGAAAAACGTTAAAAAGCAAGATCGCCAGCAGCAAGAAAGACACATTAAAAAATAGGCTCTCGGCGTCTAATAAACTCTCGAATGGTTTTTATGTAGCTGCGATACCCGCATCTGTATATGCGCTGGAGCGAATTAACTTGGAACTTCCTAACCTCGGTGTTCCGACTGTGTATTCGGTTCTTGAGAAGCTATAATCAACATAGCTCTTCGTATCTGGCGAGCGGTTTATTGCACTTCTCAGGTTTTATCACGAGCTCATGGTTGATAGCCTCTCCGTTTCCAAGAATAAAACTTCAGTTCAACAGACTGATGAATCTGAGGCGATTGCTTGCATGGCCGCGGTTGCCGCTTATCTAGCCAGTGAAGCTGAAGAGTTGGAACAACTGGCTCTTTCTGCCGGTAAATCCGACCGGAGTGGAACCACAAACTGGGGCGAGGCTTCGTTGTTAGAAGGCACGCAAAGCGGCGTTGCTGCCAATGTTTCATCAGGTCAAAAAACTCTGTGGCGAAACTTCCTTGGCGCTGTCACGTTTGCTGCACTGAGTTTCATTAGTGCCAGTGGCTCGAATGCTCAATCTCTGAATGTTCAATCCTCGAATGCGCCATATCCGAACGCTCAATATATGTATAACGAGCAAACGAATGGCGCTGGTCGCTACACCGCCGATGACACCATATACACCGCACGGGCTTCATCACCCGTGGTGTCACAGTACGGAAAGGCGCCGAAAGCACCACGCCGTTTCACCGACAATATTCCTATTCGAGTAGCTCTTGCTCTCAATGTAGCGGAAGTTTCTGTCGATGCCATTGATGGCGCCCAAGTCCTCGATATGTCCACGGGAAAACAAATTGCTGCTCTGCAACCGCTCAGTCAGTGGAAATTTGGAGCCCGCACCGCTAATGGTGCGCCGGCAATTGCTGTGTCAGGTCGTCGCGAGGTCGACAAATATTTGATTGCTACAGGCGATCAATTAAATCCAGGTTCTGAGAGAAACGTCGCCTTCGTTCCACCCAGCTACATCGGACCACCGGCGCTGAAAGCTTTTCAAGCACAGCAGGCAGGCGGCGGCGTGCCGGTGAAGACCGGACCGGTTTCTCTGACGATTACTTGTCCGAGTGCCTCACCAAATCCTGCTGCGGCCCAAGCTAGTGTCGCGTCCATGCTCAAAGGCGTCAACTCACGCACAGCGGCTGAGTCCGCGGATGGAAGCCCTTTTATCGATGAAGAGGAAGTTTCGGACGACGCTGAGTATACGTTGGGATCGCCTAGTAAACGCATTATTCCTCAGCCTTCGGGGAAATCTATCTTCGATACGCTGATTGGTAGCGGTATCACATCCGGTGTCATCATTGCTGCCGACCAGGCTAACTCCGACAATTCCCAGTACGTCTTCACTCTCAATGGTCGCATGTACCGCGGCGCTCTCTGGGTCAGACCGACTGTTGTAAAGGACAAAAACGGCGCGAGCGTAACTCGTTTAACAGCGATCAATGTTCTCGATCTGGAAGATTACTTGATGTCGGTGATTCCTTCGGAGATGCCGAGTTCCTGGCCGCGAGAGGCTCTCAAGGCTCAGGCGATCGCCGCCCGCTCTTATGCCATCGCCAATCTAGGCAAGTACGGCACTCAGGGGTTCGACGTGAAGGCGACCGTGATGGACCAGGCGTACCGTGGAGCTGTCGCTGAGACAGTCTCGACCAACCGAGCCGTCAGTGAGACCAAGGGTATTGTCATGAAGCATCAGGGCAGAGTTGTGCCTGGTTTCTTCCACAGCTCCTCTGCCGGACATACAGATGTGGCAGAACATGTCTGGACCAAAGAAGTCCCTTACCTCAAGTCAGTGCCCGACATGGACCACAAGTCTAAGTTCGTCCTCTGGGACAGGAAATTTTCGGTTCCACAGATCGACGCTCTACTTGGAAAGGATGTCGGCAGCGTGCTGGGCTTGTTTCCAGTTCACCGCAGCCCGGCTGGGCGAGTCAAAAATCTCCTCGTCATCGGAACCAATGGCAGCACATTCGTGTCAGGCGCGACCGTTCGGCAGGTGTTCGCCCTACCCAGTACGAATTTTAATGTGCTCGCCTACCAGGACTCGTATGTCTTTCGAGGACAGGGCTTCGGGCATGGACTCGGAATGTCGCAGTACGGCGCTCGCACATTGGCTGAGCACGGTTATAATGCAGGCCAGATCTTAACGTATTACTATAAAGACGTAACCTTTGAGCAAATTGCCGAGACACCAGCGCTCTAATTGAGCGATACTCTAAGAAGGTTCTCGTGTCTCGCTTGAGCCGTATATCTTTTAGCCCCTGCAGGACTCCTTTCTAAATGGACATTTTGGTTCAAGTTTTCGCCTGGATTATGATGGTTGGCATCATCAGTATTCTCGTCATAGTCCACGAAAGCGGGCACTTCCTTGTCGCTAGACTGTTCGGTTTTCAAACCCCGGTATTCGGAATCGGCTTGCCGGTCGGACCCTATGTGGTCGTCGGGCACAAGTGGGGAACCCAATTCCGCATACACTACGCGCTTCTGGGAGGCTACGTCGCCATTCCGGAACTCGGCGATGAATCACAGTTTGATGGTGGACCAGAAGACCAAAATCCTTATGGCGTTCCGCTGAAACCATTTAATAAATTCCCAATCTGGCAAAGAGCGCTTGTCGCCTTCGCGGGGGTTGGTTTCAACATTCTGTTTGCTTATCTGATCATGTTCATGATGCTTTTGATTCAAGGTGATCCGAAGATCGAAACGCAGATTCAAAAGTTTGATAAAAAACTGGTTATTGCTCGTGATGCCGGCGTCAAAGAAGGCGACATGCTCAAGGCCATCGATGACTACAAGGTCGGTGAACCATCCGATGCGGTCAAATATCTCGGAGAGCATCCTGGTCAGCAAGTGACTTTGCATCTAGTCAGAGCTGAAAAACCTGTAGACATTCAACTTACGACCAGTCCGCAAGGTCGAGTCGGCATGGTCCTCGAACCTAAACAAGTCGGATTCCAGAAAATCGAAAAGAGCCCACCCGAGATCGCCGGGATGGCCGCAGAGCGTCTGGCAAAACTCACGAGCGGGATGGTTGGTGCCCTCGGACAGATCGGCAAAGGTCTCTATACCTACGCTGTGACGCTGGGCAAACCGCCAGTGACTGGCGAAGTATCTGTTGGACCTGGAGATGTTCACGGCATTCTTGCTGTGATGAAGCTTGGTGCTGACATCGCTCAAGAACAAAACTGGAACCAACTGTTCATCTTCACTATTTTGATCAGCATGGACCTGGCAATAGTCAACCTGTTTCCGCTGCCTGCGCTCGATGGAGGACACCTCGCCTTCATGTTGTTCGAAGCGATTCGTGGCAAACCAATGGGCGAGAAGGTCCAAGGCGAACTGGTTCGCTGGGGCATGATTAGTTTGTTGTTGCTCATGGTTGTGATCATGTTCAACGATGTCACCGCGCTGTTTACCGGCAAGCTTGATTCAAAGAAAGTGCAGGACGAGCGCAAACTGAAAGAGAAGAGAGGTGCGGCCGGTTCTGAGGAGAAGGGCGTTGACGGGAAAAGTCCTGGCGACGCGGATGCGGACGGTAAGTCTGAAAACGCAGGTAGTGAAACGACAGGCAACGCGTCTGAAGTATCCGACGACGGCAAAGCTGGATCGTCTGACAGTAAATCTGAAGCCGGTGAAAATGAAAGTGAGCCGTCGGAAGGTGTGACTGGTGGCTCTCTCACCCCTGATACCAACTCAGGCAGCGGTAAAAACGAAGATGCTGTTAAGAAACCCATTGCTGGAGCTGAAACTCAGCCATCTAACCCAGCCAGTTCTGATGTAAAAACCGAAGACAAAGGAGCGCAATAGCCATGCCAAGTTATGACTATCGTTGCAAGGAGTGCAGGGAAATTACCACCGTAGAACGGTCTATGAAAGATAGTTCTGACGACGCTACTTGCGAGCACTGCGGATGCAAGGACACTTCCCGAATCTGGAACATGCAGATTCGGTCAGGTGGTATCACGCCTGACGTCGGACAAGGTTCACCAAAGAGCTCATCCAAATCATCCGGTGGTGGATGCGGCTCGTGTTGCGGCTCTTCATGCAGTTCCTGTTAGCCTAAGGGTTAACAGGAATGCCGCCAGAATCTCCCACTGCCCGCTGTAACAAATGCGGTCGCCCGAAGAGTGTAGGCGACAAGGCCAGTCTAACGCAGTGGATTGTTTGCTGTAATTGCGTTGAAGGGGCGGCTGAAGAACCTTCGCAAGAGCCCGTAGATATCTGTGGCAAGTGCAAGAGGCGCATATCCAGCGGTCGCGCTGGCAGTTTCACTCAATGGGTTTTTCGCAGTGATTTATGCAGCTGCGATGTGCCGGAGGCAATGCTCCCATCGTTTGATTTTCTTGAACAGAAGAATATTGCAGAACATTTTGATGATGATGCTGAAGGACTGCATTTAGAAGGCGAGCCTCCGTTTCCTCTTGAGAGATATAAACCGTTGATGGAGGTCGGTCAGGGGACTTCCGGTCACATTTACTTGTGCAAAGACCGACTGTTGGAGAAAAAGGTCGCCATTAAGTGTTTGCGGGCAGTGACGCCCGAGCAACTGATAGCGTTTCAACGCGAAGCGAAAGCGACCAGTTTATTGAATCATCCGGGTGTTGTCTCCGTACTCGATTTTGGTGGTACCGCTGGCGGTGCACCATTTATGGTTATGGAGTATGTCGAAGGAACCAGTTTGTTCGATTACATAGATGAACGAGGTCCGCTTCCTGTCGATGTTGCTCTTACCGTAATCCGGCGTGTCGCCGAAGCCCTCGCTCATGCTCATGAGCGCGGGGTTTATCATCGAGATGTGAAATCATCCAACATCGTTCTGCTTGGTGGCGAGAATGCCGTGCCGGACGTGCGTGTTATCGACTTCGGTGTCGCCGGAATGAAGCAGGTGATCGATACTCCGAGCACAGAGCAGGGCGACACCATCGTCGGTACACCTGCTTACATGTCACCCGATCAGGCTCAGGGTTGTGAATACGATCAGCGTTCAGAAATTTATTCGCTCGGTTGCGTGATGTTTGAAACTTTGACTGGCCGACCGCCTTTCCTGGGCGAGACCGCGCTTGAAACTATTTCTAAACATGCACATGAACAGGCGCCGATGCTTGGTGATCTGGATGAGAATAACGAGTTTTCTAATGAACTTGAATCGCTTGTTGGTCGTTGTTTGGAGAAGGATCCGGACGATCGCTTTCAGAACATGAGTGAATTAATTGAAGCGATTGGAAGCATCGCACCTCTGTTCTCGTCGGGCTCAGCATCATCTGTCTTCCAGAACCAGACTGCCACCTTTTCTATCGACCAATCGTCGTCAATCAGTCGCAAAGGATTTAAATGGGTTGCCATCGCTGGTGGTGCTACCCTGTGTGTGTGTTTCTTCGGACTGATGGCCTTTAATCCGAATGCGTTGAATCAAATCAAAACGTTATTTTCATCAAACCCAGAAGAGTCAGAGAGGCTGACCAAAGAGGCGTGGAGCGAGTTAGCCAGTGACAATAATCAGAAGGCAATTGAACTTTCAACGCGTGCAGTCGAATTGGATAAGGAGAACTTTGAAGCACTCGATGTAAGAGGCGTTGCCTATTTTGTTAACGGTGATACCAAAAATGCGCTCGCCAGTTTGAACCTGGTGATCAAGAATCCAGCAGCATCTCAACAAGCTTCATCAGCCGCGCATTTTCACCGCGATGTGATTTACCGTTCAATTGGTAAGTCCGTTCCGAAGAGAACCAACATACCAAGTTCATACGCAAACTATGTGCCGACCCCCTGGGAGACTAAAAAGTTCAGTCCGTGGATCGGTGATGAATGGCGCTTACTGCCGGTATCGGGACCGAAGGCTAAACCGGGCGCAAAAAAACATTGGCCTAAAGAACTTGATCCGAACGAAGAATTCAAAGAGACTGTCCCGGCAAACTCTGACGAAAATTCCAGTTCGAATTTCGGCGCGGAATCCGGTGGAACGGTTGGCGCAGATTCCGGTTTGGATACCGGCTCAGCACCCGGTGCGAATCATGGTTCAACTTCCGGTTTGAATTCTGGCGGCAACGCGCATCTGAACTCAACTTCTGAAGATGCCGGAATGCTACCCGAGGTTCGGGCGGTCATGAAAGCGGAAGGCGTACCTCCTGGACCGGATGCTGCCCGATTCCGCACCGCTGGATTCCCGAATCAGCGTCCAATGAGACCACCCGGTCCGGGAGGGCGCGGGCTGGGATTGACTGAAACCGGCCGACCTGGATTTGGACCTCCTGGAGCTGGACCACCCGGCGCGGGAGGGCATGGGCTGGGACGGACTGGAACTGGCCGGCCTGGGTTTGCACCTCCCGGAACTGGACCTGAAGGAGCTGGACCTCCCGGACTCAGACCTCCTCGCCTCGGCCCTCCCGGAATGACACCGCCTGGCATTAATCCTTCAGGGGAATCGGATCCGAATTTCAGTCCTGATGGCTCCAATCCATTCGAGCTGGCAACAGACGACGACAGAGAAGCGCCGGAATTTGATGGCATCAGCAATTTCAATTATGCTGAACCAAATCGAGTAAGGGTGAGTGCGCTCGCATCCGGACGTGATATCGATAAGATCATCAAAAATCCCAGAATCGATTATCTTACTTTCAGTAACGTACCGATATCGCCGGCGGTGCTTTCGAAGATTAGAATTCTTCCGTTAAAAGCTCTAGTTTTGCAAAACTACCGGGCCAATGACAAAGACCTTGAATTCCTCGGCGACTTCAAAAAACTTGATGAATTTGTCTTGTCGAGCGGGATGGGAACTGGTTCTTTCCTGGAAAAACTCAATCCCGCTTCGATGAGAATTCTTGAACTCAAAGCTATGCCGAACTTCAATCAAGGTGGTTTGGATTATGTTCGAAAGTTCAAAAGACTACATCGTTTTTCGATAAACTCCATGCCATTGATTGGCAATTCGCAGATCAAAGTCGCTGCTGATGTGGCTGAGATCGAGGAACTTACCTTCACACCAAGGTACAACAAGAACCCCGTTTACCATTGTAAAAGTCGAGAGCTTGCCGCAATTCCGAAAGGCAAGATTGATAATTATGATGTGGCAGCCTTGCGCAAGATTGTTTCGCGTTCGACCTTGCGCAGGATTACTCTGGACAGCGATGGGTTAACTGATGACGCCTACAGTGTGCTTGGGCGAGGGGCATTTAGAGAACTGGTTTTACAAGGCTCAGCGAAAATCAAAACCGAGAACTTCCGGAGGCTCAGTAAAAATAAACTCCTGACGCGCATCATTCTTTGTGGTGACATAATCAACGAGCAGTCGGCAGCCGGACTTGTTGACATAAGAAGTTTGTACGAGCTCACTCTGTTTTACACTTGCCTGAGCCGGGAATTCTTTGAGAGATTGTCTAACACTAGCGCTAAATCTCTAGTGATAGTAAGTGAAAGTCTCGATTCGCAAAATTTTCAAAACCTAGCAACGCTTCATTCATTCAAACACATGCGAATTGTCGATCAACAGTTCAGATTAACAACGTCGGATGTTCTTCAACTGAAGAAAAAACTGCCTAAATGCAAAATCGAACTCAAAGACCAACCGTAGACGTGCAAAATATACGAACATTCAGGGCAAAACATAATCGGGTGAGCCTCCGGCAAGATCTAAAGTATTTGTGAATTTCGAGGCGTTGTAAAGAGGTGTGAATTAGGATTGTTTCATCCCTGATTTTGGAGCGTTGGTGATGCCATCTTATTCAGTTTACGAACCCGTTGACCTCAATGATGGTGGCATCCCTCCGCACCTGAACTCGACCCTCAGTGGACGTTACGGCATTCAAACCTTACTAGGTGTAGGACGCACCAGTCGTGTGTATGAGGCTCGCGTTTTCCCTTCCGGTGAGAAAGTTGCTGTCAAAGTTCTTCGCGAACACTGCAATACAAGCGAGAATCTCGACCGTCTGAAGTGGGAAGGAGATGTTCTTTCTTCATTGGATTCAGAGTACTTTTTGCGCCCAATCGATTACGTCGGTGCTGAGAGAGATGCCTATCTGGTTACGGAAAAGGCCAACGGTCACACGCTTGCCAAAGTTCTCAGAGATTTCGGAAGACTTTCGCTTCTTGATTCGCTAGACGTTAGCATCCAGATCGCTGAAGCTCTGATGTGTTTGCATAACCTTGGATATGTTCACGGTAACTTAACGACCGAAGACATCATGGTCGAGCGTTGCAACAATCGCTATGCCGTCAAAATAGTTGATCTTGATTCAACTTCGAGTTTGGACTCGTCAGCTCCGCAACCTGGTGCGATGTTCGGCGAATCAACAAGGTTCGAATATATGAGTCCGGAGCAAGCTATGAACGGTAATGTCGATCTTAGAACCGATGTCTACATCTTCGGCTTGTTGTTCTACGAGATGCTTACCGGGCGTCGTCCATTCTTCGGTGCGTCACCGATCGACCTTCTCAATGCGCGTTTTGCCTCAACACCTGAAAAAATAACTGAAGTTCTGGGTGGTATCGAGTATGGTGATGCAATTGATCAAATCATTGATTTCACACTCGCTCCGCAGAAGAATCAGCGGTTTGAAAATCTGCACGAAATCCATGATGTTCTCTGCACTCTCTGGACGAGACTAATCGGCAAAGACTATGTTTCGCCACGGAATATGACTTACGCAGGTGCTTACGATCAAATTGAATTGAGTGCACCGGCTCGAAGCAATTGGCTGCAAAAAATCGCCGGACTTTTCTCACGCAAGTAGTTGCCTATTCTCACGCATTAGTTCAGTGGTCAAACAAGCCGCAAGAACGTCATTGTCGCCTATTGTCCAGCCGCTTTGCCCGAGATAATCATGAAAAACACGGCGAAAATGGCTAGCAAAGTAAGTATCACAGCGCACCACATCAATGCGGTGTCATTTTTCGCGCGGAGAGTTATTGCGTTGCGGCGATCCTCTTCGTCATCGTGTTTTCGTTTCCATTGAAGATATTGCTCCTTTTCACTGAGGGCATCAGCTCGAGACGGTTGGCGTTCTACTCCCGGATCCGCTGCTTTAAGTTCATCCGGTCTGACATCTAATGCGCTTAAATCCGAAGGCGTGGCTGCGTTTCTGTTGCCGCTTTGGGGAACGCTCTCGAGCGGCGCTGGCGCGTGTGGCAACGCGCCTTGTCCATTGCCCGCGATCTTTATCGCTCGTTCCGTAGTGCCTAACTTTATGGCTCGTTTTTCGCGTTTGTCAGAGTTGTTCATAGCCGCTCCTAACCGCTCCTAACCGCTCCAAATATCGAGACCGCTGTTTTAATCTACCCCAAAAGTTCAATAGATAGCGTTTTGGCTGAACCTACAGCTAGTGAAAACCCCTAGAGCGGATCTCTAAATTGGATAACCCATGGTCCTCAATAGAACGGACTGAAATATCCTAACCATGCCGGTCTTGATGGTTTTTTTGTGGATTCGTTCGCTGAGTCTATTCTGGAGATCCGAAGTAGGTGCTCCGAAAACATTAGGTTTCGAGCGCAATTTCAAAGAGACAATTTTTGGGACAAATAACAGCCCTGATTTTATGAGGGGTTTCGGACCGCCTCTATTCGATCGCGATTTGGAGATTTTCTAGGAATGCAATTTCTCTTTGTGTAAAACTCGCAAAACATAGAGCTGAAGAGCGTTTTGCTCCACAGCGATGGCGATAAATATTTTTTCGGTTCTATTCATTCTGTGGATCGAACCTAAGGATTTCAAAAATAATCATGGTAGTCGTCGCTGACTGGCGAAAAAGATTCGGGAAATTTTGGGACGAAGCTTCGAACCGAACAAATGCAAGAGGAAATTGACGAACATCTGCAATTTGTCGTTTCAGTTTGCTAGAGTAGTTCTGTCAGGGAACCTTTCAACAAGAACGCCGTCAGTTCGGCTTACGTGTTCCAAAGGGCATTAATAATCGACATGTCGTGGTTAGTTAAAAAAACAGTTTCTCTCATGCTGAGTATCGCTTTTGCGCTCAGCACGATGGCTGTTGCCAGTGCGGCTTCGTGTCCGGCACGAAGTGTAGTGGTCGCCGATAGTGCGTCAGCCATGGCGTGTTGCGTGGAGCACACGACGGCCGGTATGAATGCTCCTTGCCAGTGCAGCGTCAAGTCGACGCCTGCCACACCGGCACAAGAGACACTTGGTGCAACCGCTCCTGACCTCGTTCCAGATTTCGTTGAAACTCTTGAACCCAAAGTTTTTGTCGCTTTTCAAAGAGAACCAATTAATTCTCAATGGTTGGCGTATGACATCCGCCTGAGAGCGCCACCACAGCCTCTCTACTTGCTCAAATGTTCGTTCCTGGAATAAAGCGAAGTCTTCGCATATACGCTTGACTCGGTGAGTCATGCGTTCGGTAAGACACGTTTTTTCCAGGAGAATTACATAATGAAACGCATACTTTTTTCACTGTTCATGCTTGTCGCTCTGTTCGCCTTCAACCCAGCTCTCGATCAGGCTTTTGCCGCTGATAAGAGCAGTACAAAGTCCGCGCAAGACTGTTGCGATACGATGTGCTCTAGCTGTCAGAAGACATGCGAAGACGCACTTAAATACTGCGAACAGAAGGGCGGAAAACATGCTGCCAAGGAACATATAAACGCACTTAAAGATTGCATTGCTTTGTGCAAAGCATCTGTCGACCTAGGTGCTCGTGATTCCAAGTTGCTGGATAAACTTCGTGCTGTTTGCGCTGATGCATGCGTAAAATGCGCGAAATCATGCGAAGACCTCAATGATCCTAAACTGAAGGATTGCGTTAAGGCCTGCAACGAGTGCGCTAAGTCCTGCAAAACAGGCGGCGCGTCATGCAAACCTGAAGCGAAGAAATCGTAGTTGACGTTCCTTCGAAATAACGATTCGAAATAACGATTCAAATAACTACTTCGTGTGAAACTCACTTCCGGACATTCTGCTTCGCAGTTAATTCGGATGGAAACTGATCAGAGGTGCAACTGTTATGGTTGCACCTCTGGTGCGCTGTCGGTGAAGATGACATACGCCATGGAATGGACAAACAGCGTGGCTCGAACGAAGTGAATGACAAAGCGATCGTAATGGACATGTGCGAACGTCATGAAGGTGTCGAACGCATGTAAGACAGATCGCTCTTCGTTGTTTTTTACTTAGTCCTATGACTGAATCCGAAGCTTAGTAGTGTCGTGCTTCGTTAACGAGAAGTCGCCATTTCGCAGACTCTCTGAAGTTTCGCGGCGTTCCGGTTCCGTGCTCATAGAATGATGCGAGTTTTTCTTGAGCTTCGATCACGCCTTGCTCCGCGGAGAGCTTATACCAGTCGAATGCCTCACGATAGTCGCGTTCTACGCCGGAACCATCTTCAAATAAGCGACCTAACAAACATTGGGCCCCAGGGTCTGTAGACATGGATAGGGCAAGACGATAAGCCTTCTCGTATTGACGAAGTTCGTAGGCGTCGTAGGCGTCGCATAAAAGTTTTACAGGAGCCATGGCTCTTAGCATTCTTGGTCTGTTGCTCAGTTCGACATCGGGCGAGGTCTCAACCAGCAACCTGTCTCCAAACATGGAGATGAAGCACAAATTGACCTTCTCGCCGCGAACGAACACATGATCGGACGGGAGAAAGCCTGGGCGTGGATCCTCAGGTACGGACAGTCGATAACCACCGATATCGGGCGCTTTGATCGTCCCCGTTATTGCTTGCCCTGGTTTGTACAGGGGCAGTGGCTTCGAATTCTTCATTGGTTTTGGCATTACAGCACTGGGTCACCTTAACTTACATATTGATCCTTCCCAGTTATGCCTGGAGGTAAGCGTTGCCTGCTAGGAGTGTTGGTCAGGCAACGTTTTGAAAGGCGCGTTATCATGGAACACTGTTGCGGAAGTGGGAATTGGCAACCGGGATTAATTTCTTGTGACTGACGAATTCGAATCTACAAAATTGACAAAGGCAAACCGTCTTCTATCGAACCGCGCCCTGTCGTTGGCGCTGGTGTTAATGATGTTCGTTGGCGCCTTTGCGAATGCCGCGAGCGCGCAGGTGTATAACAATCCCAACTCCGGTGGGCAAAACCCCAGCCAAGGCTCAGGAAGTTTATCAGCGCGCCAAGCAGGCTTTTCAAGCCGGAGATTATGCTGCTGCTGTCAATCTTTGCGAAATAGCCAAAGGTTTTAATCATTCAGATAAAAACATCATCTTGTTGTTGGCCCTATCCTACGCAGAGCGAGGCGATAACTACAATGCCATGATGTGGTTTCGATCCGTGCTCAGCCTCGATTACAACTTCCTGGAAGGGCGCAACAACTTTGGTATTTTTCTGAATAAAACAGGTAAATCGAAAGAAGCGAAAAAAGAATTCGAGACTTGTATTCAAATCAATCCAAACTATGCCAATGCTCACTATGGGCGCGGATCCATCCTCAAGGACGAAGGTGATCTTGATGGCGCGATTGAAGAATTCAGAACGGCAATTCGTTTGCGACCGAAGTACTGGGAAGCCCAACGAGACTTGGGTTTATGCATTTACGAAAAATATGAAAAGGGACAGCTAAAAGATATCAGCGAGTCGGTCGAGAAACTACAAGCTGCAGCCAAACTGGTTCCGCGCAGTCCAACGGTTCACTATTATCTTGGGCAGATCTGGTGTGCCCAGGGCAATCTCGACGAGGGTGAGAAAGAGTTTCGCCTGACTCTGATGAATGACCCGAATCACGCCGCTGGGCATTTCGAGCTCGGTAAGGTGCGTTATTGCCGGGGTGATACCGATCGCTGTCTGGACGAGATGGGCGCGGCGCTGAAGGTCAGTCCGACTTATACAGAATCGAAAAAATTCCCTGAGGTCAACCGCAAGGAGTGCAAAATTTACCTTGCTAAGTGCAAAGAGTTGAAAGGTTACTGGGAAGCCTCGATCCGCGATTGGAGCGAAGTTGCTGCGATGACGAGGGTAAACGGCGAGATACTGTCGCACATCAAGGACCTTCAGAAACGGGCTCAGGCTAAGGTTAAGCGCAAGAAGAACGAACCGACGTTTGATAAGGATGAGGTCGACTCTCTGATAATTCGAGGTATCGAAGAGGTCGATGAGGGCAACTTTCAGGCGGCGAAGGCGACATTCAATCGCGCCCTGGATTTGAACCCGAATTGCTGGGAGGCTTATCAGAACCTCGGTGGTATCCTGGAAGCCGAGGGCGACATATCGAGAGCCTCAGAGAGTTACACCAAGGCCATGGAGCTGGAACCGGCCTTCTGTGGGCTTTATTACAACATGGGATATGTGCTCGAAAAGATGAAACTGCCCGTCGAAGCCGGTCGAATGTACAAGCGATTTCACAACTGTGAAGGCAAGTATCCTTACGATCCGAAGCACATCAACATGCTACAACTCGAAGAAGTTCGCCAAAACATGCGTGAACGCTCGGGTCGCTGATGTGACGTAATGGCGGCCGTTTGATATCATTTGCATGGTCGTTGTCGTCCATGACATCTTGATCGGCTGACATCGTCAGCTCGAACCCGTCTCGCGGAGATTTCTGTAATGGGCAAAGCCGTTTCAACCTTCACTCTTAAAAAATACAAAGAGGAAGGGCGCAAAATCGTATGTCTCACGGCGTATGACTATTCGACTGCGAAAATTCTCGATCGAGCCGGGGTCGATCTGATTCTGGTCGGTGATAGTTTAGCGATGGTGGCACTCGGTCACAAAACCACTCACGCTGTCACTGTCGAGGAGATGTTGCATCATACCAAAGCTGTCACACGAGGCGCCGAGTTCGCGCTGGTAGTCGCAGACCTGCCATTCATGAGCTATCAGGTAGATCAAACTCTGGCGATTACTAACGCTGGTCGTTTTGTCAAAGAAGCTCAAGCGCAAGCCGTTAAACTCGAAGGCGCCACAGAACACAATCTTCAGCTAGTCGAAAGGCTAGTAGGCATGGGCATCCCGGTGATGGGTCACCTGGGCTTTACACCGCAATCGATTCACGGATTAGGTGGTACTCGAGTACAAGCGCGCACCGCCGATGATGCCATCGTTTTACTGAACGACGCTCTTGCTCTGGAGAAAGCTGGTGTGTTTAGCGTTGTTCTCGAAATGGTGCCAACCAAAGTTGCTAAGATTATCAGTGAGAAGCTGACCATACCTACGATCGGTATTGGTGCTGGTTCCGGCTGTGATGGCCAGATTCTCGTCACCGATGACTTGCTCGGAAAATATGTCGACTTCAAACCGCGTTTTGTCCGACGTTATGCGAACCTCGATGAAATCTGCACGGACGCCATTCGAAATTATGCATCAGATGTGTTAGCGGCAAAGTTCCCGACGGACGCCGAGTCATTTGCATTTCCTGAAGGCGAAGAACAAGAGCTGATCAAGCGATTGAATATTCAACCGAATGATCGTCCCAGTTTGATCAAATAATCGAAGTCAAATACGTGGATTAAAAAGACCATATGTGCTTCAAAAGAGCTGATGGAGCGATTGAATATTCCACCTAACGATCGTCCCAGTTTGAATCCAACTAATCGAGTTCATAATACGCGGATTATAGGACCATGCCTGCTTCCTACGAGCGTGCTTCTAAACTAGCTACGCTCTACTTCTTCACTGCTGGTCGTTGCTGCTCGATCCAATTTTGCCCTTCGCGTTGAAGGCGACGAAGTTCGTTCGCATCAATCGTTGTTTCTGTGCGTCTGGGAACAGTGAATGGATCGAAGGGTTTTGGAATATCGCGCGGTTTCCCTGCTGGTCCATCGACGCCCGGAGGGATAATTACTTTGTCCGTTTCCAGAGGTTTGACTTTGCCTGTGGCTTTGTCCTTTTGGTCTTGCTGTTGTGGCTCGATACTAGCAGCGGTGGCTGGTGCAGTATCCGATCCCCGAGCAACTAAAGCAGCTGCTCTAGAACCTGGTTGGAATGTTCCGACGGTCCGTTCACCAATCGCCATGCCGCCGTATCCAATCAGGAAACGATCTCTGAATTCCCATGTGCGAGCTGCTTCGATAGCGCTGCCTAATCCTTTTCCGGTCTGACGCATGAGCAGCGAAGGATTCGTCGCGAGCTTTCCGAGAGTTACTCTCGGAGTTAATGGATCGACGTGAGGGTCGCCTTTGCGATACATCGCTTCCAGGTAATCAGAAACTCGGTTGACCTGAGCATTGATTTCTTCACCCTTCATACCTTTGGATGCGAGACGGAGAGCGGCTGGAAGACCAGCACCCTGCAATTGAATCATGGTGTAGTCAGTTGTGTTGAACGGAATTGTTTCCAATGGTTTGTTATTGACGATTGCATCAACCATCATGTCGGCAACTTTATCCATGTTCCTCATCTGAGTCGGCAGATCAGGCAGAATCTCTGCATAGGTCTTGCCGTTCAGCGCTTGCAATGGAGTATTCAACTGCGCGCTGACAAGGTGCGGAATAATCGCATCAAGTTCTGCTCTTGGGATGCTGATTTTTTGTCCCGGATTGTCGATGCTTGCCCAAACGTAGTCTTTTCCGCCGTTTGAAGCTGCTTCTGCGTATGCGTCGAGTTGTTTTGCATACTCGAGAAGCATTGGATCTCCCTTGCCTCTCTGGCGCAATACTTCTGCCACCAGCTTGGGGCGGAAGGTATCCATCGCGTGAACTTCAATACCCATAGGGTTCTCGGCGTTAGCGAGTTCTTTACCGAAGACGTTTCTCGTCTCTAACTTTCCATCTTGGCGTAATGCTTGAAGAAGAACTCCAAGAGCGATACCGCCGTTCGGTCCGACGTGAGCGGCACCGCCGATGTCTGCTGTGTTTTCGTTGGCTTGTGCTTTCAGAATCGCAACGATCAGATCTTGCTTGGACATTTTTCCGTGTCCTGGAACGTCAACCATCTCGTTCGCTTTGCCACCAAGGGCTTTGGAAACGGTCTCGCCAATTACTTGTTCGCGGATCGAATCGGCGAATCGCAAAATGCCACCAAACTGATCGTGTTTGTTTTCGTGACCCATGATTCCTGCTCTCAGCATGCGCAGTTCTTGCATGTTACGAGGCCAGTGAACCAGGTCTACGTCCCAAACTCCTTGAATTTCAGGAATTGTATGTGGTCCTGCACCTTGATCGCGTGCCACCAAGTTTAATGGCGGATTTTTTGCGGAGAGAACCTCATCTGCTGGAATACCAGCTTTCTCCATTCGATGTTTCAAGCCGGTGTACATCTCTAGACTGAATAAGTTCATGCTGTGCACGTTGGCTCCGGTCGGTCCAAGATCTGCAGACATCTGACCGATAGCTGCGTCTCTTCCTCTGAAGAACAGCGGAGCAACTTGTTGCAATTTCTGAGCGTCGCCACCAACCTCTTTGTTGAGAGCGATCATCTGGTCGAGCCATTCTCTGTAACCGGGATCGAGCGCTTTGTGATTCGGATTGATCGAGGCGTGAACCGCACCGAGAGCGTTTTCTCCAAGATCGATGACTTGCTGATTTTCATCGTTGAGCCGTTCCATTTCCTTCTTCGACATTTTTGCAAGTTCGGTTATGTTGGCTGGATCAAGTTCAGCTTTGACCTTCGCGGCCAACTCCGGAGTGCTTCCCGGAACGTCGGTTTCAACACGCTCAGCTGGTTTTGGCCTCGCCGCTGCTGCTACTTCAGGTGTAGCTGGTACGACAGGTGTTGATTCCTTCGGTGCTTCCGTTAATGCTTTGAATTTACCGAGCTGCTCCGATGTCAGCTTTCGCGGGTCCATACCGGCAAGGAACAGGTTCAGGGACTCGGTATAGCCGACGTCGTGACCATCAGTCGTTTTGACACCATGTTTGTGCATCGTCGCCAGTGACTTGATGATTGCGTGGTCGTCATTCGCTTCGCGGGCCTTGACCATTTTTTCTTCGAAGGTCATAGGTTGCTCTGTTGGCTGCTTTTTGCCCATCAATTTTTCAGCGAATCGCTGACTGATGCGATCGGTGGCTTTGCCGAGATCGTTTAAATGCCGACCAACAAAATATTTGTCACTACCGAGAAAGTCGCCTTTAGTGGCTTCGAACGAGTTGAATCTTTTCTCTCCCATGATACCTTTCATGCCGGACTCGCCAAGTCGCTCACCGGCAAGGGCGATCTTCATGCCCCAGTAGGAATCCCATGCGAACATGCCGAGTCCATCGCCCATTTTTTGAGCGGCCCGGTTGACGTCGGTGTGGTTGCCACCATCCCATACGCTGCTGTAGGCGCTTGCCACAGGCACCGCTGCGTCTCGGACCATGAAGTACGTAAAAGCTGTCGCCGCAGCCGCTCTGGCTGCGCCGGCTTTCGGGAGCAACACTCTCATCGCTACGCCAAGCCCTAGTGCATGTGCACCTTTTTCTGCCGCCTCTATCGGATGGGTGATGTCGTGCAAGCCCGCATTAATCACACCCGGAAACGCATAGCCAGCCCCTTCGACCGTCACCAGTCCCAGCCGGGCGAGGCGATTGTTTGAAGCGATATCATCAATTAGAGTTTTGTTTGCAGCCTCTTGCGGGTCCGGTTTCGGAAACGCCAGTCCATTGGCTCTCAGGACTTCCTCCACAGGACTGATCTGGCGATGAACAAGAAGTTCGGCAGCTTGCTGATTCAGTGCGTTGCCATCGCCTGGTCTCTGATTGACGGCGTCTTCGGCTTTACTCTTGCCTTGAACTTCAGGTTTATCGCCACTCATGAATCAGAATCCTCCGGGTTTTCCTAAAAAACATCATGCGACCGCCGACGGAGTTGCCTCCGTCTCGCTTGGGGGCTGCTTCCCCTCGCACTATTAAGTTAGTTGACGAGACGCCTACTGTCGATGGGGGCAACTACGTAGACTGGCAGATTTAATCATCGATATTGCGAGATTCACCAAACGAACGTTCCGCTATGAGCGCGCCACGCCTGAATTCGTCTCGGGCTTGTTGGTAATTTTGATATCAAATGCATCGCTAATTCTGAATGAAATTGATCGACCGCGATCGATTTCTATTTCTTTGAACGGCGAAAACGCAGCCTGATTCAGTGATTTGAAGCTCTCTACCATACTTCTAAGAGATCTTCTTTACTAATTTATAGGCAATATTTTTTTTCCATTGGAAACAAAACGTCGAATCATCGACCACGAAGAACAGCCCAGGAACTGAATATCTCACGCTATACGCTAGTCGACGTTCTGCTAGTCTGATGGATGCGATCGTTTGATTCCAATGGAAATGGCCGAGTGCGATTGTGGAAACGCTGAACCAGTCGATAAACGTCATGAGCTGATTCGTCTTCGTTATTCATTTTGAGAGCTAACCACAGACGCTTCAGGTGCACTAACGCAGTGATAGTTGTGTCTCGTTGTTCTCCGTCTGTTGTCGCTAGATAGTTCTCGCAAAGCCGAATTATCGCGCTTAAGGAATGTTTTTCTTCTGCAGGAAATTTGAACTCAGTGTCGTAATTTTCAATGGTGAATTGAACGCCGCGCATCGAGAGTTGTATCGCGGTGTTCCAATCTTTTTTCTCAATACTAATTTCGCGTAACTGAGAATATGTTTTCTCCGCAATCCAGGTAAGTTTCTCTGAGATCTCGGATGTCTCTTCAACAGAATGTTTTTCCTTAGCTAAGCGATCAGAAGCTGCTTCTAATAGCTTCTCTATATTATGTAAGCGTTCTTCAACTGTATCGAGATCTCTTGTGTCGTCGTTGTCGAGTTTGTCGCTTATTTGATTGAACAATAGCTCCGCGTCAGTTGCGATCGATTGACTATTCTCGTCACTCAAATAGCGCGGTCCTCTGTAATAGGTTGCGCGTTCGATCCAGAGCATGTCCTCTGCACCGAAATCAGGAAGGTTCGTTTCGTAAGCTAAAACCGGACGGTGAGGAACGGAGCGGAAAAGCATCACGACGATCGCGCTGACCAGAAAAATGGCAGCGAAGCATTTTATATAGACCATTGTTGCAGTCTCTTGTTGGGCTAGTAAGACTGCAACTTTGACCTAATCAGATTTTTTTCGCACTGGGAATTTCCCTGAAGCTGATCTCCTTGAGTTCTGTTGAACTCTGGAAAATTTTTTCGCAGCTTGAATTTTCTTGGCAGGTTAAAGCCTCTGAGTGCCCGATAGCGTTGAAACTTCCGCGATTGCACCTGCTTCTCAGTGAAATCGATTTATCTGTTCTCCAAATATTCTTCCAGTTTGTCGAACGATCCCGTCCATCCTAGAGTCATGCCGCCTCTGGCGTTGAGGAAGGAGTCAAGCTCGTCTGCCGTCGTATCACCGTGGACTGCCATCGTCACAGTTACGCGAGTTTGATCTGGACCTTCTTCAACGAAATCGATTCGCGTGATCATCGTCTCTGGCCAGATTGGAGCCATTGGATGTCGCGACAGTTTTTCGTTTTCATCGCAAAATTGCTGCGTATAAATAATCAAATTCGGTTTTTCAATGTCAATGTACTCAGCGCGACCGTACATCTTCATGCCTTCTTTGTTCGACATGCAATAAAAAGATTTGCCACCAGATTTGATATCTGCTTTCAAATACTGCATATCAAAACCGATTGGTGGTAACCATTTTGAAACGTGTTCCGGATTGGTCCACATATCGAACACCACATCGATTGGTGCTTCGAAACTTCTGTTAATTACGAAACCATCTTTGTTCGAAACTTTCTTGTCCAGGAACTCCGCGAGGCGATCCCATGTTGCGTTGCCGCCGGCTTTCTTGATGAATTTCTTCGTGGTCTCCGCTTCTTCAGGAGTCGGCAGTGCCATTACCATATCCATGGTTGTTTTGCCTTTGCTTTCGGAGAACTTTACGGTGACTCTGAAGAGTGGCTTCTGTTCATCGTTGCCACCATGATCATAAACAAGCTTTGTCTTGTCTTCGACTTCGAGATACTTCGTTTTATTGACATAGTCGACGCCGTCCGGACCGTGCATTGTGTAGTGCCAGTGTCCGCCCACTTTCAGTTCACGGCTGTGAGTTGTGATTGTGAAACCTCTCGGTCCCCACCATTGAGCGATTTGTTCCGGATCGGTCCAGGCTTCCCAGACTACCTCTACCGGCGCATCGTACACGCGGGTAATGCGGAGTTCGTTAGATTTTGTCTTTACGGGCATGGCTTTTACCTTTTTTATCCTTTTGCGAAGTGACCGTTTTCAAATAAGCGTCGAGGCGATCGAAGCTAGCTTCCCAAAATTCGCGATATTCTTCCATCCAGTCGGCGGCTTCTTTGAGCCCGTCGCCATTGAGTTTGCAAGGGCGATACTGTGCTTCGCGAGTTTTGGTTATAAGCCCGGCTTTTTCCAAAACCTTCAAATGTTTTGTCACCGCAGGTAGTGTCATGTCATTTAGAAATGGTTTTGCCAAATCATTTACGGTCGACTCACCTCTGGAAAGTTGAGCCAGCATGGCCCTTCTCGTGGGGTCAGCTAAAGCCGCGAAAGTTTGACTGAGGCTATCTTGCACGGTAATTTACCGAGAGGTTAATTAACTTATTGGTAAAGTATAGCGCGATGCCGTTTTTTTTGTCAAATGGTCAGTAGCAAGCGCGCGAGTAATCGTGAAATCCCTGGATTTATGATTCGGTCGAGTTAAGACATTGGTGCGAGCCATTACATCTATTAAACGAATTCATTGCCAGGCTTTTATTGGTCCTGACCTCGTTTTGTTAATGCCTCGACAGAAATAATGATTTAGAAGAGGGACATCCGATCTTCCATATCCTCTAGTGAATCCAGGTCATCTGCCAGTCGAGCTTCAACTGATAGCTTGGCATTCTTCAATTTCGATTTAGCAATTTCTTCGCGCGCTTTCACTTGTAGATTGTCGAAGGACCAGACTCCGGTGCCCGCGATAAAGCAGACTGAGGCGCTGGTTACTAGTCTAAAGATGTTTTTTGAATTGTCGTAATATTTGAATCCAGCAACTGCGAGTTGAGAACCACGGGCGATATTAGTACCGCCGATGATACTGGCAAAGAATTGACGTTCCAACAATTCACGTTTTGCTGTCATGCGATGGTGTACGCGAAATTCATGGCGCGAGTCGAACATCTTATTTTTGAGTGAGTAAACAGCTTGTCGTGCATTCAGCGCTTTCAGAAACTCTGTGTCATCCGCGCTGGCAGATGCAATCAGGCTTTCAAGTCGTTGTCTGTTTTGATCGAAACGTGCCCGGACAGCTTCATTATCGTCCAGGATGATTCCGTCGAGTTTCTTTTCAGCCTTTTTCGAGAAGTAGTCGCCGCCGTATTTTGTTATTAATGGCGCAGCGACAACACTCGCTCCGGATGTTATAAATCCTGTTCCGGCAACGCCTATCTGTTTAGGCTGTCGATTTGCCACTGAGAGCAGTGACTGCAATGAACCCATGTAGCCTGCCGTTGCCGCTCCGAACAGC
>CAZRMH010000012.1:0-40152 GCA_964600935.1 uncultured Candidatus Obscuribacterales bacterium | reverse complement strand
GCCCCCAGACAATTTCTTCTGCGGGGAACATCATGCCGGAACCGCGATTGATCATCTCAACCTTGAAAAATATATTGGTCGAAGTGTCATGGTAATAGACCATATCCTCGATTCGCGAGCCGCTCAGATCGACGACTTTTATCTCTTTATATCGCTTGGTATTTGTGCGCAGGTCTGCAGGCGGAGCGACACCGGTCGGCGAACTGTCGCGCACAGCGCCCGGGACATAGACCAAGACAGAGCCGTTTTCGCCATTCTCGACCACTGTTCCCTTCAGACCGTTGAGCTCAATCGCCTCGAACTGCGTGAACCGTTGACCGACGCCGGTGTCATCGTTTACTACGTTAGGTTGCGATTCTCTCAACAAGGCTTCAGCTGACTTGGCACCACTATTGGTGGCACGTCCAAATCTAGACAACAAAGATTCTGCCTTTTCAATGTACTGTCGAGTCAATTCAGCGGTCATTTGATTGAGCGCGTCTGGCGAGGCCAGGGCGGAACGACTGACGCGAATGACATTATCCGCGCTGCTATATATCAGCTGGCTGCCGTCCAGGACCGGAACGACTTCAACAATGGCAGATGAGATTCCGAGACGTTCCGCCGTTTGCTCTACCACGGATTGCAGTTCCGCTCTGCGCTGCTTAATCTCTTCATCGGGCATGACTCGCCGCTCGATCAAATTGACGGTTTCTTGCTGTACCGCTCGCCATGCGGCTGACAATGGATCGGAATACTCCGGCGATTTAACATCAAGATTTTGAGCATCCATGATTAAACGCGAATAGAGTTCCGCCTTCTCTACCGGACTCTTAGCGACGGACAAACGTTCAGCCATTAGCCGCGCGAATGAGGTTTCAGCGCCGACGTAAGCGGACAAATCAGTTCCAGCCGTCCATCGAACTTGCAGGCGATCGAAGCCATCACGAAGAACTGCTGTTGCCTGATCGATGCTTTTTCTAAACTGCGGAAGATCAGGAGATCCGGCATTGCCGTCAAGCGGTTTAGTAGTGGTATCACCCAGTTTCGAAGCCGAGTCAGTAGGTTTAGAAACAGTCTCAGAAACCTTAAACGAGCCCTCGCCAGGCTTAAAGCTTCCCTCGCTGCTACCACTTGCAGTGGCTACTCCTTTGCGTTCGTACAGATAGAGAGTATTCCTGCTCATTTGAATTCCGCTCGGCAGCTTTTCGATGTCCATGAGTTTCGTCAAAACCCAGTCGGTACTCAGAGCCTCGTGAAAAGCGTGGTCGCCGGTCATCAAATCAGCGTCGAGGAAAGGACGCTCACCGATAAACACAAGTTTAGTGCCACCAGCTTCGGTGTAGCTGCGCAGAGCATCCATCGCCATAGGCTCTTGAGGTGTCGGCCAGCTCAGCATCAAAGCCTTGTCCGGGTGTTGAGCTGCGACTTCGGTACCACCGGCCTCAATCTTCGTGAAAGCGTCTCCGGTGTGGTAATGATTGTTAGCTTGATCGCCAGCATACAGGTCGTAAGCCGCGACTTCGATGCCCATCTGGCGCAACATGTGAGCCCAGTATCCCTTGCCTGCACCGATTTCGACTATTCCCTGCTGATGGGCAAAGTCGTAAATCGCGGCTAATGTTTCGCGAGAGGCAAGTGCCCAACTAAACTGGCGATTGAGCTCATATTTGGTTTCGCCATTCCACGGATCCGAAAAATCCGATGCTCGTATAGCATCCTTAAATGGATTACTTGGTGGATTGGAATCGTAAACTTCTGCTCCCGTTAACTGTCGATCAGGGTTCAATATTCTCTCAGCCGCTCTAACTCTAGCGATGGCGGCATCAAGCACCGCGTCACTGGCATTCAACCTGGTGTTTGCCAGTTCGAAGAAGGCACGCTGAGCATCAGCGGAGTACTGGTCCCACGTGCTCTTCTTGGCGAAGCGTTCCGTGCTGCGACCGATACCGCCGTTGGGGTCTTGTTTGGCGGTCAAGTTTTTAGTGAAGTTATCAATAAATCCAGCGATTTCCGATGGAACCGGTTGATCGCCAAATAACGCTCGATGCAGTATCGAGCCGGACACAGCGCGGTTACTGGAGTTGGCTTGAGTGTCGAGCAGATCGGTCAATACCTGCTCTACTCCGCCGGGTCGGAACAATAAGTTGTAGGCATAGGCGACGACGTCGCGTTCCATTCGCAAGGAATCGAGATGGAGGGACAGTGAAGCTTCCGCTGAAGCACGAAGGACAGCATTGTTGGCGTGCTCTTTTTGGCTGACGAGCGCATCCGGAGACAATGCTGAATGCGCTTCAACAGCTTGTTTGTATAAATCAGCGCTCAACTCTCGACCAGTCAGTTGCCGACGGATCGCCGCAGGCAGAGCATTAAACTCATTGGCGGCAATTCGACTACCGTTTAAGATCCCAGGTTCAATCACACCATCAGCAGGCAGAAGTTCAACGGATCCGCGCAATCGGACACGCACCACATCCGGTAGCGCATTGAATGTAGCGGAATCTAATCGTTTGCCGGTCAAGCTTACAAACTCGTGGTTCTCGAGCTCTCTTTCTGTTCCCGTTCTACTTCTATACTCACGAGAAACTGCAGCTTGATTGTCACCGCCGGCAGTACGATTACCAGAAGTCAGATCACCAAGAACATCAATTACAATCGACCGGTCATCCAGCGCCGCTCGATACTGTGACTTGACGCTGTCCACGATCTCGTTGATTGAACGACCAAGCAAATGTTCCGAAGAAACATTCAGTGCGCCCGAACCGTTCTTATACTGAGTATCTGGGGATGCGACGACATGCACCGATATTGGTGGCAATCCATTCTCACTGAGTGCCTCATTGACAGCTTGTTCGAGCTTCTGGGAACGGACTGTAATTTCGGGTTGAAGAACTGCGTTAAGGCGAATCAATTCAGGCTCATACTCATTGACAATACGCTGGAACTCCTCCCGTATTTGAACGCTCTCTGCCTGATGCCGGACAATCGATGCTTGCAATCGAGCATTGTCCACCATTTTCTTAGCCTGCACCAATTCATCGTAGGTCTCCAGGAGAGGCTTCCAATCAGCTGTTTCACGCTGAAGCCGACCGGTTAAAGTGCCATCGGTAGAAAGCGAGAGGAGCGATTCTTGCTGCTCTAGGACCTTAGGCTTAGCCACTTCATCAAGCTGTGTCTCACGCGCGAGTCTGGTATCAGTCGGTTTCAGCCGCACCAAATCCTGCGCAATTTCAGATGCGCCACCGTCACGGACAGTCCGATCAGGTCGAGGTTCCCGCACGGCTCTCAGTGTTTGGTCGTCTGCCGAAGAACGTTTAGAACCGGACTCGGAAGTTGCGCTATCAGTTTTCGTGCTCGGTCGGAAGATATCCAGAAGAGCTTCAATTCCGCGACCAATCAGAGTGGTCGGACCGTTGATCAACTGTGCTTCTCTAGCTATCAAAGCAGCTTCTCGGATATTCTCTTTATGAATGTATGCAATCAGCGTTCGACCAAGCCGTTTGATTGTCTCGCGTCTTTCAGTCGGGTCCGTGATACCAGCTCGATCCACCTGTTCGACTATGTTTCTCAAGCCCTCAGAATATTGCGCACGTCGTGCACTCATTTCCTCGCGAGAACCACGCCTGTAAGTGCGCAAATCACGCATGCCCGTAAGATCATTAGCCAGACCACTGGACAAACGATCCAGCATCGGATGACCGGCGAGCGTGCCACCATTTGCATCTTTTACTTTTTGATAATGCTCAACCCTTTGTTCAATCAGTTTGCTCAACGCCGGATTATTTCGAATTCGCTCGGGTAAGATCAAAAGGAAGTCTTCGACTTTTATGAAGAGCTGCATCTCATTATCCAGCTCTATTGCAGCCTTTTTGAGACCACCGAACGCCCGCTCCTTGAGCAATTCAGCGTAACGAGGTGCAGAAAGAATTTCTTCCGGCTGGCGCCGACCATTAACGAATTCACGAACGGCTTCGCGCATCAAGCGGCGACCTTCAGGACTGAGATGCGCACGATTTTGCCAGGTGTAATCAGAACGTCTGTCGCTCCATGTGTACCTTCTAGTGCCGGTGCCGACGCGGGTGAGGACAGAATCAAGAACGGTCGCTCTGTAAGCCGCTGGATCAACAATGCTCAGAACAGTTCGATCGAGACTACGCGAAAAATGTTGGAGTTCGTGACGCAAAATTTGGGTCGCGCTATCCGCGGTTGGATTGATCTCTAGTTTGTTCGTCCTCGGATTGTATCCGCCGTCGCGTTCAATCGATGTGGTCCAGAGGATTTCCAGAGCATCACGGGTAATACCAAGACGGCGGAACATTCCAGTTCGCTCGGCATGATCTATAAGACCGGACAGTACGATCCGAGCATATTCCCCTTGCAGGTCGTCGGTTCGCTCTGTAAGTTTATTAACCCACTCATCGACTTGGCTGCGCCCGTATTCGTCCGCTTTCACTTTGCGAGCAGCTAGCGTCTCGTCGCTATCAACACGTTTCGCCTTACTTGAATTCGGTTCACCATCTCTGGAAATTGCCGATTCGCGAATTAGCGCTTTCGTACTGGCCGGCAACTCGAGTGCATCATGAACAGATTTTTCGGCTGCAGGCTTACCGGCTTCATAGTCAGCAATAAGCTTCCTGAAGGCCGCCACATCTTCCGGCTTGAGTCGACCAGGCGTAGTTTCAATTTCGGATAGACTCTCTTTTAGATGTTTAACAACTTCAGATCGATTCACCATATCTGGTGCATTCAGGAGCTTCGGACGAGCGCCTGGGTGAGCTTGCAACATCGAGTAAGCAAGAGATAAACCTGTTCCAGTGCCAACCGCATGACTAGACATAATCGTCCAGGCTTTATTGCCGGCGACGTCAGCCTCAACCTCATGGAATTGTCGCTCGTACAGCGTGTCATGTTGCGCCATAACGGCGTGCTTCCGTTCAGTCAACGCATCCTTGAGAAGATTGCCGACGTCTACATCATCAAGAGTAGGATGTTGACCGGTAATGATCTGGTAAACGCTATCTTGATCGCTAAATAGTTTTGCTAACTGTTCGGGAACGGTGTCGCCAAAAATCGCTCGACGATTTGCTGCGCCATCAAAAGGATCGGTGAAATAAGAGAGAACGCGGGCGACCTGCCGTTTATCTCCGCCATCGAGAGCGCTGACAAATCCGCTTATACGTCCATGCGCGAGTTGATACGGTCTTCGCTCATCAGCGTTCCGGCTCATACCTCTCAAAGAATCCATGAGTTTTTCAGCACGATCGGCATCAACCGGTTTAACGATCGAGCTCTCCAGAACCTGCTTGACCCAGGCTTGACGTTCTCTCATCCACTGCGCTTGGACGTGCGGCGGCAGATTTCCTCTGACTTTAGAGTCGGTCCGATCCATCAGTGCCCGAGTGACTGATTCAATTTCAAGGGCTGACGGTCTCGAGCCGACACCGAGCTGTTCGGCGACATGTCGAATCATCAATTGATCTTGTTCGGCGTGTGTCAACTCGTGTGTGACAGTTCGCAAGATAGCCGGCAGATAGCCCATCTGCTCGGAGTATTTGGCGTTGGCAATGAGCTCGTAAACCGAGACATTGAGAACCCCCATGCCGATCAGATAACTGCCATACGCATCTGGTTTGGCGACGACTTGAACATCAAAGAGCTCGATGCCATGCTCTTTAGCAAACGAAGTAATGTGCTCTTTCAAATCACGACCGAGTGGTGTCAATGTTTCATTGAGCAATTTGTCCATCGCGTTGTGATAGTCGCGAACAGGCTTCAGGACCTCAGCAGGCAGATCGCCAGGCATCGGCGTTCTACCGAACTCTTCAGGGAAAGCCATCACGTTCAGTTCAGACCGAGGAATTCCGGTCCTGATAGACAAGTTGTACATCTCGTCAAACAGGTCTTTAATTTTTACAAGTTCAGCATCGATCGTTGCGATCGGCCACTTTTCCATCGCGGAATCCAGCTGAGCCGACAAGAGCTTCAGACTGTCATCAAGATGCTCTCCAGCACGCATCAAGGACGGGACCTCTCGGTGTCCGACAGACGCATCGAGCGCCGGTTGTCTATCCTTGTTCATGTTTACTTCGGCAACATCTTCGCGCACGGCCGATCGACGCGGCACCGCATTTGGTTCTCTGTTTGACGTGCCGGTTTGCTGAGCAGGTGTCTCCTTCGCACTGACGCTTTCTGGTCTAGTACCAGGTATAGCTGGTACTACCTGCTCACTGCGATTCTGAATTTCATGAGCTTCGAGTTCGTGTAGGCGTCCAAAGTAAGTATCGAGCTCAGCGATCTGAAGTTCCACGATCTGTTGCTCTCTGGCACGCATCGCTTCCTTGAGTACATTGTGCGCATTCTGCATATCGAATGTATCTTCTGAACCTGCTCGCTTCGCAGCAGTCCAATTTCTAACTTCGGTAAGCACTTCAATCGGCATCTGATTACGTTCTTTGCTACCAAAGAGACGCGCGCGCAGAGCCCCGCCGGCATCTCGTCTAGCAAGCTGTTCCAGAACATCGATGACATTACCGGGAGTATCACCAAGTTTTTGATTGGTTGACTGAACCACGGCGTAATCTGCGATGTTCTCAGCAAATCTGCCATTTCTGAGGGAATGGAATGACTGAGCGAGAGCTTGGGCTCGCGTTGTATCTGCAGCATTTAGAGGTTCAGCATGGTACATCAACGATTGCAGAAGCAACAGTTCATGAGCTTGATGCAAAAGTTGCGGGTGGTCGGGCTCCGGTCCTTTCCGCATCAGAGCGCGATATTCTGTTTTGATTTCGTTGAGGTGATTGATGAATTCTTCCGGCTTAGCCTGGTTTCGCGCCAATACCACGTCAGCCGCATGCCTGATGACGAGCGCATCCTGACTCAAGTGTACGAGCTCGTGATACAGCGTACGCTTCAAATCATCGAATCGCGTCTTAATAAGCAGATCTTCGGGATTGAGGTTGACCATGCCGAGACCGGGAGTATACTCACCGGAATTTCCTGACATGCGTCCGGAGAGCATAATATCGGGCAGCGCGTGATCACCGAGGAATTTAGAAACATAAGGTTTCAACTCATCAACGCGTCCCTGGAGAAACTTGTTGACCATCTCAGTTGAACGCGCATTTTCGTTGCGCCAGCGGCTGTAGTTTTGATATGACTGCGTCAGTTCACTCTGCTCGCCGCCGCGCTTGCTCTCTTGCTTAATAACGCGATTAACCCGCTCAAAAGCTTCTTTGGCAGTAATTCCTTCAGCGCGCGCAACTCGACGAACCTCAACGCGTCTCATTTCTAAAAACGCATCCCGAGCCTCTATAAATTGTTGATGACCTTGGTTGTGACTGTCGATAAGCCAGCTCTGGTCAGTCCACCGCACCATCGCTGAATCTATCAGACCGAAGAAATAGTGCATCGATCTCTCTGCTGACAGCTGATCGCCAGCGCTCAGACCCAAACGTTCTCTAGCTTCGGCCAGTTTCGTCGAGATCTCCTCTGCAGTAGGCATTCGCCAGCGCGCCAGATCATTATTCTCGGATCTCACGGCCGAGGCGTGAACAACAGCATCAGCTATCGGTTCGAACCGCGCTCTGACATTTATTACGGACACGCCAGGCTCGCTTTGCGATCCGGCATGAACAGCTCCGATTCGTTCGAGATAAGCCGCGAGAATTCGAGGTTTGTCCGGTCCGGACTCCGTAGGCTTTTTCATGTAATTGTTCTGCAGCTCTTTTACCAGTTCGGCAAGAACATCTTTCTTGGCAGAAACACTGAGTTCTTCACCACCACCAACAAAGCGAGCGCTGATCGTCAAGTCGCTATCATGCGGGCGAGAAAGGCTCGAAATCTCGACTTCTCCATGCTTGGTTTCGATGATGATTGGTTTTATGAACTCGAAAACCAGGACGCCCGGTCCATCGGATTTCACTTCAGCGGCGATTAAATCTTTTACTTTTAAACCAATCAGGTCACGTTTCAACGCCGCCAGAGCCGGCAGTCGTTCTGACGGCACGTTCTTATACAACGATTTCACGGCTTGTAAGATGTCGTCCAGTCGCGGTTTCGACGCTGCATCATTTTTGGCTATCAACTCAGCAAGTTCACTGGCAAGATTTCTTCCGGCTCGGTAGTGATTGTGATTCCACTCGCCACTGTTGGCGCGTGATACGTCAGCCAATATGCGCTGGAGAACCTTGGCTCGCTCGAGCGAACTGCTCATGCCTCTCGTCTGTTGCAGATACTCCGGCATCGCATGTACGAGCGGCACATAGAGGTCGAAAGAGCCTCGTGCTCGGGCACCGGCATGACCAGCTGATCTTGTCAGTGTGTAGAGAACCTTTTCGGCATCGTTTGGAATTAAATGCGGCCAGATTTCCGCGCCCGCATCTCGATGAGCACCAGGCTCTTGCCAATGCGGCTTGCTGTATTTTTCAGCACTGACATCCATGCCAATTTGATTATTCTTCTTCGCTTGCGCGATTTTCGTCGTCATACTCGGACTGTCGATGGCGAAGGAGTAAGTAACTCCAGTGAATTTGCCAGTAGGTGCTGACATATGCCCGATATCGCTTTCGAAACGATACATTGTTCCAACATGCAATCCGTCTATCGGTGCTTTCGCTGATTGTGCGGCTTTCTCTATACCCTTTAGAATTGCGATTTTTTCCTTGCAATCCTTTCCAAAATCGAAAGCATCATCGAAGTGAGCAACCGTCTTGCCCTGCAATTCACCATTGCGAGCCATATGCAGGAGGTCGGCTTCACTGACAAACGTAATATCAGGCTGAGTTCTTCGAAGAATCTCATGAATGAAAAATGCGCTGCCTTCTTTGGCGAATACGACAACGACCATATCATCAGCAGGTTTAAACGATTCTCCTCGCTTCGCTGTCAATGATTTGATCATCTCGCTAAAGCCCTGTTGAGTTGCTTGAGCGATATCGCTGGTGGTGCGGATAATAGTGGTTTCCGCAAATACCTTGGCGCGCTCGAGAGTCAATGCTCTAGTCGCTTCCTGCCTTGATTCTTCAAGGAATTTTTGAGCCAGTCTCGTACCGGTTCGCAAATGCTCGTCCGTTTCCAACGCCCTGCTCAGTTTGGCTTCATAAGACAAACCATCTGGAGGCTGGAGTTTAAACTCCCCATCAGCAGCTAATTCCGCTCGAACCATTTTTTCAAGACGTGATTTGAGAACTGGTCTGTATGATGGGTCGCCTTGAGCGATCGCCAGGTCAATGAAGTTGACTCGATTAGGATCGGCAATGCCACGCGGTCCTGAAGCATCGAGAGAACCAACGAGTTTTTCCGGAATAAGCAACAAATCATGCTCTGTCGACGAAAGTTTTTTCAACAGCTCGAGAACTTTTTCCTGCGCTTTTGCAGGTGCCTTCATCGAGTTATGAGGATGGTCGAAGTTGATGTTATGCGGGTTATCGAACAAAACCATGGGTTCGAGAGGGCGGCCCACATCACTGACTTGATCCCAACTTTTTCCTTTTTTATTCCATTTAAGCTCGAACGCCAACGGTCGTCCATCCGGACCATCCTTGATCCAACTGCGATTACCATAGGCATCCGACAGTATCAACCGATCGCCTTGATCAACACTTAGACGGCGGAAGTCAGTCGTTATGTGATTGTTTTTATGGAAGTGATAAGCGACGTCATGACCCATCGTATCGGTTCCCAGCATCAAACCTTTGATAACAGGATTCATGCCCTCTCGAGTTCCCTGAACGGATACGTATCGAAGATGACTAGTTTCAAGAGTGGCAGCTAGACTGTCGAAATCGGAAGAGAGTCCTTTGATGGACATGAACGTTTGTTCTCTCTGTAAAATCTCGACCGCCTTCTGCTTCTCTGACGGCGACATATCCTCGAGCAAACTCTTGGCCAAGCCATACTGCATCCCGCCTTCGTTTAGACCATGTTCGAAGAAGTCGAGATATTCGAGGAACATTTCGTCACCGGCATGAATCGACTTCAGTTGTTCACGCAGCCGCTCCCGCAATTGGACGAGATCCTGACCGTGCATTTCATCAATAATTTCGAGCGAAGCGCGCTTCGCGAGATGGTCATGCAATCCAATCATCACCTCGGGCTGATCGGAGAATTTCTCGGTCGCTAAATCTCTTAAACGCAGCAAAACTTGAGCCTGGTGCTCTATTTCCATTGGATACTTACTGGCTCTATCAGGCGAGTTAAACCAATATTCGCCGTCCTGCAGTTTCGCCTTGTCGACTGATTTGATTAAGAGCTGAGCGGTGTCGGCGGACGCTTCACTTAACACATCAAATGACCGCGCCCCAGATTCCACCACAGCGCGTGTAAAGGCAAACAACTCCTGCTTCATTTGCGGATAAGACTTATCCCGTTCTGCCAGACCCATCCATGTGCGCCCGAGTTCCGCCTGCTCAGTGGGATCCAATCTATTAATCGCTTCGTATGTCAGCTCATTAGCTAGTCGGCTAGTCAGTGCATAACTGAACTCGTTAGATCGATTTGCATTTATGGCATCCAAAACGGCAAGACGTTTAGTCGAAGAAACTGTTGTGTCAGACAAAATATCGACTGCTAGTTTGGTGGCATTTTCCAAATATTTCGCCTTGGCGGCAGCGCGCTCGCTGCGCGGAATAGTTTGGAAAAAGTCGTTATTACTCTTAGCTCGAATGTTCCGGTAAATCGACTCGATCTGATGCTGAGGCAAGGCTGCAAGCGACGGAACATCGGAGGAAACCAATAAGGACATCGTAACTTTGGAATGGTCCAAGAATAGCGAAACCGTCGAGTCCCACTTTTCGTTACCAACACGGGCGATCAATCCATCCGAATCCACAGCATTTATCAAGTCATGAACTTGCTTCATGGCAAGAGAATTGTGATGGACAGAGGCGTTCGCATCGGCGAATGCGACCAGAGCAATGGCTTGACCCATCGGGCTATGCCCGTCAGTGAAGGTAATTTGCCCCGTCACTGTATCCATAAACTTGTTCCATACAGTCAATCGTTGAGAGAGGACTGCAGCGTCGCTCGGCTTGATGTTGCCGAGGCGGTCATTGATTTTCTGAGCTGTTTCAATCGCTGCCTTGATCGTAAGGTCGGGTTGTTGTGCCCTAATTTCAAGCGCCGTTAGAGCGACAGCATCGGAAATTTTTGATGTCTTTGCCAGTTGAACAGCCTCGAATGCTCTGTTCGGACTGCTAGGTTCCAAGTCAAACGCTCTCATCAGAGAACGTGTAGCCAACAATTCACTGAGGTCGGCAGAGGGCTTGTTCAGGTTGGTTCTCAATGCTTTGATTTCGGCATACACGACGTCGGGCGGCTCCGCGCCAGATACCAGTTTTGATACCAGATGATGCTCCCAACCCTCCCGACCTTGCGGTAAGTTTTTCAGCGCATCGACGGCACCGTCCGCGGCAGCCCAGGCTTCCCCGTTTACAGCAGTTTCACTTTCGGCATATCGGGCGAATGCCGCATCATTGAGCCGACCAGCGATATCAGCGCTGCGTTCTTGCCCGAGCGTTACGAGCACATTTGCGTCATCCAACAGTTTTGCTGCATGCAGCAATTCCTCTCCGGCCATTTGTTGGAGGCGATGCGGCTCAGAACCAAGCACTCGGGCCAATCGTAAAACATCGGCTTCCGGAATCCTCTTAGAGTTCAACGCGTGAAGGAGTGCCGTGCCAGTTTCCGCAGGCATGGTTTTCAGCAACTCAATCCACTCTTGACCAGACTCGCGCCTGGACCACATAGCCAGCTCACCGGTCGACGAAGGGCGTTTTGTAATCACCGCATCTGGTGCGGTGCTGAGATACTTAATGTGATCGGAGCCGCCGATTACATCGACTTTTACACCTCGACCGTCGATTTTGACCGTCAAAGGTCCCGTGGCGTTGATGTTTACTTTGCTATTTTCACCGGTGATGTGCAGGTCACCATGTCCGCTAACCAAGCCAGTCGACGAATGAAACTCAACAGTACCACCATCGATGACTGCGCGTGCGCTGCTGGATGAAATGACAGCCCGACCGTTTCCTTCAACATAAATATTGGCATCGCTTCTAACAAATGCAGTCGCCGACTCCTGCAAATGTACATCGACTCGCTCACCGCGAAACAGAACCGATTTTGATTGATTGACAACGACCTGACTTTCGCCGCCTGCCTCTACCCGCGGTGATGCATAAATTCCGGGTTCTATAGTGGCGGTTGCCCGCCCTGAAAGCACGGCGGAGGAACGCTCGGTCAGGTAAACATGCCCTCTTTCGGAAACCTCGAATTTCGCTTCACCTGAACCGATGGCTGTCGCCCGAGCCAATACCACACCGTGCGACATGTCTGAGAACTTACCACTGGTAGTATCATGCAATGTCGCATACGCTTGACCGAATGCCACAACTCGAGCACCATCATGCACTTCGACCGCGGCATAATCGGTCGCCGTCACCAGGGTATCCCGACCAGATACATAACCGACGGCACTATGTTCGAGTCTAGTCTGGTCACCGGCTCTGATCCAGGCCGCGACCTCCTCCTGCACGACAACAGGAGTAGCACTGTCCAGCACCAGATGCGATGCATGTTTGTTTCCATAAGCAAATCCATTCGGATCAGCAGGAACAACAACCGCATCCGAAGGAGGTGCTGGTATCTCAGTCGGTACATGGGTTGGACCGAAGGTTTCGGACATGAACTCACGAAGATGCTGGAAATACTGATCGAACGCAGCCCCCTTAGCTCTGTCCGTCGGTCGGACAAGGGCAATGCTTTTCTCAATCTCTTCTGTATAAGTCTTCAGTCGCGCTAACTCCGCAGAAATCTCAGCAGGAATTGGCTTCGACTCGGCAATCAAACGGGCGGTCGTCTCTTCCAGTTTTACTCGCGTTCCTTCAGCTGCAATTCTTTCCGCGGCAAGCTCTTTGGGCATGCGCAAATATGTAGTTCTCGACTTGTCGAGCAGGATAGCATCGGCACGCGCAAACTTATCATCTTCGACGATGCGCATAATCTCGGCTCTTTCGCCGACTGAATCCATAAAATTATCGAAGGCGCGGTGCCCAATCAACTCATGAACTGCCGAGCTGTAGTCGAGTCGTCCGAACTTCTCAGGCGCATTGATCAAATCCGCGAATGTGCCTTCAAAGACACGAGTGGAGCCATCAGCGATACCTAGCAGTTTATTTTCATTAGGCGCAGCATGTCCGAATGGCACATCGCCTGTCTTTACAGTTTCCCTCAGCAATTTGTCGGCAAAAACAGGGTCAGTTCTGGAAATCAACGCCATGGCGTCTCTCACCGTCTCATCCGGTCTGACGCCGATGACCATTCCATGATTCCGATCTAGAGGGTCTGCCGGGTTACTCGGTTTGCGCTTGAGGAACTCGGGAACATCAGCTGGCCGTTGAGTCGGTGAAGTGGAAGCCGGATCACTGTTTTGAACACGTTGCAACGTAATCGGATCGGGTTGTGCCGATTGTGTCGAGGCACCGCTACCGGTGGCATCTTTAGAATCGGGTCGATTGGGAGTTTGCGCACCGGACGGATCATTTTTACCACCGACGTTCTGACCGCTCTGGCTTGCAGTCTGCGTCAGCGGTGTCGTCGCTTGTTCCGAATCCGGAATTTCTTCGACCATCTTGAGACCGTCTAATTCGCCATTGCGATTAACTGTCACGACACCGCTGCCTTCTTCTGCCGACTTCAGAACGGTTCGGGCCAGCGCAGAGGTTCTCTGCTGGAGAGCCAGTTGAGGATCTCCAATCAATGCGACTTTCACGGGCTGAGGCGAAGCTTGATTGTAGTGCTGAACGGCAGCAAGAACTCTCGCTAAGTTCTCTTCCTCAGGACCGAGCGCCTTTTTGAGATCAGGTAAACTCAAGTCACCTCGCAGGAAGCTCTCGACCTCAGGAGTTCGGGCGCGGTCTAAATCGAGGGCAAGAGTGACCGGTTTATCTTTAGTCAATTGCGGCAACTGGTCGACGAGATTGGCAAGCTGGCGCGCCTGTTCAACAGGATCTCGACTGATAGTCAAAATCACCGGCTTGCCGTCATCTACCAATTTTGCCACTTTATCGTTGTGGTCGCGCAGCAGCGGACTGTCCGCTACGCGCGGCAAGCCAAATTCGTTATCGCGCCTCCACATCGCCAGATCGCCGGTTGCCGTCGGCTTCGGCGCAGTCGGCGGTTCACTGCCGGTGGTGGCAGGTTTGACAGGACCTCCAGCGTCCCGGAGCAATTCTCTGGCTCTTGAAATTATCAACTCCGCGCCTGCAGGAGGAACGCCGTCGTCCGCCAATCGTTTTCGACCAGCATCGCTCTCAAGTGTCTTAACCAGAGACTCAAGTGTTTTTGGTTTCAACTCGGCAACGGAACGAACTCCTAACAGAGAATTCAGATAACTGTCAGCAGCGTCGCGATTAGCTCTATCCGCGTTGACAGCAGGTTTAGTCGTCGGCTCCTGAGCATCAGCCGGAGGTTTGGCTACGATCTCAACCGGTCGAGCGGTCACGGTCTCAACCGGCATGGAAGACTCGACCGGGTGAACAGGCACATCAGCGAGCAGTGGATCTCGGTAGAGCGGGTGAATATTTTCCGGGAACTCGCCCGGTTTTGCACCGGATGCCACCTGTTTTGCTCGATCCGATATTGCGTGAGCTTCCAACTCATTGAATTGGTTTCTATACAATATGTCGCTTACAGCACGGAAATCCTCATTCTTTCGAATCGCTTTAAACTGCTCAGCATCAGGCTGGAAGCGATCGGGATCGGCTGAATACGATTTGACGATTGCTGCTATATCCGGTGGCACAATCCCGTCGCGAAGCGAACCGCCACCATTTCTGCTCAAGTCAGCGATAAACGACAGTTCCGGAGAGGAACGCGCCGTGTCCAAAAGTTTTTCGGCACGAGCCAGGTCGTAACCAGTTAGACGCTCACCGTTGCGCTGAGCCAGCACTTCCTGCAAGAGGCCACTATCGAGTTCGCTGCCCATGAGCTCGCTGTATCGTTCGCGAATGCGCGTCACTTGCGCATCAGTCGCGTCCTTGCCGACACCAGCTCGATCAGCGAGTGCCCGTAACATCGCCACGTCCTGGTTGTAATGCAACATCTCATGTGGCGGCGTGCCCGCCAACTTTCCAACATCGGCCTCCGCCAGCAATTTGGCAGGCAAGCGGACAGTTTTGCCCTCACCTGGAGTATACGACCCCTGTTCATGCCTGTCTCGCAGGTTAGCCGAGCCGTAGTCGATTTCGATTTTCAAACGTTTTTGACCACTGGCATCCGCTAAAGCATCAAAGTGCTTTTGCAATATCTCCGCGCGTCTTTCCAGCTCCGCTCGAAGCGGAGCGTTAACGGAATCCGTCAGGAATTTCTCCGCAGTCTTGCCAGAACGTTCGTATGCCGCAACTAACTCGCGACTGATGTTGGGCGTATCTTTGGCGTTAAAGTTCGCTGCTACCTCGCGAGTGAAAGTATCAAGTGCGTTCTTAGGCAGCGGCAAGTGAACAGGCTCGTTTTCCACACCTTCAAGGGCACGTCTGAAGGAATCGTCCGCTGGCTTACGGAACATGGCCAGATCGCTTGAGTCAGCAGGCAACTTCGGCGCTCTGCCTGCAATCGGGTTCGTATTAGGATCGACTGCCGGTCTTGCAGTTGAAGGCTCGACCTCAGAAGTCCTGACCGTTGGAGTGCCACCGTCAGCGGTGCGAGCAGCGGCTGGCTGAAACTCAGGCGGCAGCGGAACATGATTTGAGTCCGGAACACGAGCCTGGGTGAGAGACTGGGCTAATTGCTCCATCAGCAGGGCTTCTTTCTCGTGAGCCGTGCCCATATACTCAGCGTAAGAACTCTTTCTCGCTTCACTAAGCTCATTGCTGCGATTTTTCAGGAGTGCGCCGAGAACTTCTCTGGCCTTCGTTTCCAAAACGCCGTTCGGTTTTTTCGGATCAAGAGTTTTAATCAGCTCCAAGACTTTCGCTGGTGGCACTTCACTGCCGAAAAGATGCATCGACAAAGCTTTTGCATTGCCGTCTCCGGCACTGAGCAGATGAAGTAATTTCTGACCGCCCGTCGGTTCATTCAACTTATGCATCGCCGCATTGAGCGTGCTGTAATGGTCGAAGATTTCTCGGTCGCTGAGTCCGCCTTTCGGACTATCAGTAGTACCATCTTTGGTGAGTCCGGCAAAACTGTCACGCATGGCTTTCGCTCTGTTTAGATCAACACCTTCCAGAGGCTTGCTATGACCTTTTAGAGAATCCTGAACAAATTCTCTCCAGCGTGCAATTTCAGCTTCGGATTTTGCAAACTTAGGATTAGTAATGTCGTATCCGACACCACTATCAGTTGATGCATATGCTTCCATAATTTTCTGAACGGCAGCCGCATCAATTGGCTTGCCAGTCAATCCCTGACTATCAGCGATTAGACGAATGATGTCGCGATCCTGAACCGCATGCGACAATTCATGCAGGGTCGCTTCGATCAGTGCCCCCGGATTGAGCAAATCCGAGTTCTTGATTTTAATTACGCCATCACGGTAGGAAGCATCGCCGACTTGAACTTCACCGCGACGCTCGATTCTTACCGGTGGTAGACCAAGTTCGCGGCCGACTTCATTGACCGCATCTTCAATCGCCTTTTGTCTGCCATCGAGAACTTTAGATAGCGCGCTTTGCTCCTGCGCCTGAGCTTCTCGTTTTGCGACGAATTCCTCAACCAGTTTAAGTTTGGCAGGATCGCCATTGGCCCGTTGTTTTAAACCTTCCGCTGTGTAATCAGATTCTTGTGGAGTTTTAATCTCGCCTAGTACTTCGCTATCGATTTTATTTTTAGCAATGGTGAATTCAGCTTGCGAAGTTTTGACAGCACTGACGCGCTCACCGACGCCGTCATCACTCGCTAACGCCCGCACCATTGCATCTACATATTTTTCAGCGACCTTCGGTTCAACCAAAGGACCAAGAGCATCACCCAATTCCTGACGCAACTGAGCTTGATCTTCGGGTGTGAGATTACGTTCAGGAGACCACAGCCGAACCAGATCAGGATGAATGCCGGACATTTGATCGCGGAAGCCCCGGGCAAAATCTTCGGTTGTTACTTTCGTCAACTCACCAGTCTGGCCGATGCGCATAAATTCAGCTTCACCGCGCGCCATGCGCGGCAACAGATTCGCTGCCATCTCCGGCGTAATCGCATGTTTTTCAGGTATGACGAAGCGAATGTTTCCTTCGCTGCCTTCGGCGACTTTTAGATTTTTCGACGCGGCTGGATCGCTAATTACGATCGTCAAGGTTTCGCCTTTGGGAACGGAAACGGTAAGTTCGGTGTTGGCACCGCTCACTTCCACCACGCCGGAACCGCGGATGGTACCAGTTGCATTTTCGAGAATCGCCGTCTTACCTTTAAAGTCGGCATCTTTGAGAGTGGGTTGGTCGTAACTGACAGTTCGATGTTCAGTTACCGGTGCACCTTCGACAGTAGGCTTGAACGATGTTTCAGTAGGTCTGAGCCCGTTTGAAATAGCAGTGCGATGCTGGGGCTTGAATGCATCAAATGACCCTTTCATCTGTTGGAAAAATGGTGCCCAGGCCGAATTGAGCAAGTTCTGATTGAAGCCCTCTCCATTCCAGACTTTGCCGTGCATAACGTTTTCAACGACGTTGTTCGACAAATAATTACTGGCAGCCATCGAACCAGTCATCCATAAACTAGAGGCAGACAGATGACCGACGGTCGCCACCTGGCGCATTCTCTGCGAGAGATCTTCGACTGCAGTGCCGGTCCGTTTGGCAAGGAAATGTTCAAACTGTTCTTGACCGGTGACACGTTGGGCAGCTCTACCAGCAAGATGTCCACCAGCCCCCCCTGCCAATGAGTGAATGTTAGCGGTCAAATACTTATCCAAAATATTGGAATTGAAGGCCGAACCATTCATGATTTTGCCGATTGACAGTTCGCCGGAATAGAACAGCTCGGCAGTCGTGCTGATGTTGGCCTGGACTGACCCACTCACTACAGTCGCCAGGGCGGAAGTGACTTCGTTTCTCATCCACTTCGCGCCTTGTGTCATGACAGCTTCTTGCATACCTTCTTTCATCGCAGCGCGAAGCAGCATGGCCTGTTCGGCTGGAATCTTCGATGTGATTGCCTTCGGCAGTCCGCTGGTAACCGCGTTCATGGCTTTGGCGATTATTTGATCGTCTACCCCTTTCGTGACATTGGATAGCGCCACTTGTTGCAAACCGGCGCGTATTTCCTTTTCAATTGCTCTCTTGACCACCAGTTTAGCGGCGTCATCAAGCGCGTCAAAAGCAGCATGCGTCATGATCTTAGTGGCTGTTTGAGTAGCGGCGGCTCCACCGATTTTGGCCGCCGCCAATATTTCAGCAGGACCAGCAACAGACAAACCATTTAATGCACCAGTAATGGCATCGTGCTGAGCGTCATGCCAATCCTGATTTTCACCGAGTATTGCAGCCTTAGCGAGCACTTTGAATGCCGCTCCACCAGCGACAAAAGCAGCAATCAGAAGCGGCGACGCCGCACCACCGGTGATGACAGTGGCAGCGGCGGCTGCAGCCATTATGAAGCCATCTGTTATTAGATCAGCCCGCGCCTGATAGGCCGCAACGTTGGCGTCGACGCCATCAAAAACATTGCCTGTCAATCTCTGGAGTTCTTGATCGTTAACTCGCTCGTAATTCACGTTGGCTGTCGCCATCGTCTTCTCGAGTTTGCCGAGCGCATCCATCATTTGAACACGCGAAGAATCCCAGCCGAAGGAAGCACCATCGGTGTCAGTTTGTCTAACTTGGGCACGCACGATATCGACAACGTCCATCTGAGACAGATCTCGATGAGTGAGCGCCAGCTCGATGCGAGCATAATCTTTAGGTCCGGCCAGCTTCCTCATGTCTTCAAGCGCGGTGCCACCATATTTCGACGAGTATTTATCGAGAATCTGGTTGCGTTGTTCTTGAGTTTTGATCTCACCGAGGACTTTTCGTAAATCTTCGCGAGGTAAGATTCCTAGATGGAGAGCGCGGATCCGATCTTCTGTGTTGACTTTGCCTTGATCGAGTACTTTGGACATAAACGATTTGACGTCACCGGACCAATATCCGTCAGAGAAGGTCTTATCGAGCGCATCTCCATCAGTCGCTTTAAGGTGACGCAGTGAAGTTTCATTTAACTTCAATATCTCCTTGGCCATGTCTTTCTGCGAAAAATAGAGTCCGCGCATCGAGGCCAACGAGACGTGTCCGTCTCTTACAATTGGCTCGACATATTCTTTCTGAACCTTCGCATCCCACTCGGCCGGCGAATAGAGAGGGTGCCCGTCTTCGTTGGTCGGTATCGGGAAACCCTGCTTGACGGCATCACTGAATGACTTGGCGAAATTCGGATCGTAGTTCACCTTATCGTTCGGATCGAGCTTTCGTCGCAGTGCGTCGGCCTGCGGGCCGTTGAAAGCATCCTGCAACAACGAGACTGTGCCGGCAGTACTGTGTCCCATTTCCGCGGCTTTGGAATAGAGCTCGAATACAACGTCTTTTTCAGGAGGACGGCTCGGATCGCGCGCGACTTGTTCGAGCAAGTATTCGGCCGCTTTCTTTCCGTTCGGATTGTTCTTGAAAGTGTCGCCAACCAGTTTATTGATATTGTTTCTAAACGTCTCGTCAGTAGCATATAGCCTGCGTTCTGCCGGCTTCATATTGACCATGGCCTCGAATATGGCGGCCCGGTCCGTGGAGAATGTGTGGATTGCATCTCCTAATGCTTCTTCCAGTCCTCTGCGAACGTTGGCTTGAGTGAGGTCATATGCGGTGCCCCGATACGAATCGAGAGCCGCCAAACGCATCGCCCCTTCACTGGTCTTCTTCATCTCCGCGATTTTCGCTTCGCGTTGAGGCGCCGGCATATCTTTGAATTCGCGGGCCAGTTGCTGTCCATCGAGGAAAGACTTCAAACCGGTGGCATCAGCACGATAGGCAGTGATGTTCTCATGCATTTTGAGGGTTTGACGAACGTTATCGCTGAGCAAAGCCCCCTTCGGTTCGGGCTCGCTCCTGGCAAAGTTGAGCGCTTCTGCCTTGGTGACCAGTGACATCTGATCGGGAAGCAGTTTGCCGGTTTGATGCTGGCGATAGAGCGACTCGCGATAAAGATCAAGACGCGCTTTTTCTTCAGGGCTGAGCGCACCCTCTTTAGTCTTACGCTCAGATTCAGGAAGTCTATTGAGCTGATTAGCCAGGCTTCTGCCCAATTCGATGTCTTGAATTTGTGCCTTGGTCGGACCACCTTCACCAACTCTCGGTGCCACCAGTCGACCTTTGTCGATATCGGCAAGCAGTACTTGTCCAGACTATATTTGTTCATAAGTCTTAAGTGCCTGACGATCTTCAGGAGGCAGACTGTTTCTAAAACCAGATCGTTTGTCCGGCGGCTCGGCAGCGATCTTGTCGGCCAGCGCCTTACCACGATCGAATTCGCTACCCAGATCTTTGGCTTCACTGCGCTGCCAGGCCTGGAATTGGGTCAAAAGAGCCTTGTTGTAATCGCTTAACTTTCCGGATTCAAATTCTCTGAACCTGGCTAATTGATCCTGTTTTTCCGGAGGCAGCTTTGCGATCGCAGCATCTCGAGCAGCTCCTTGCAAGCCTTTCAGCGAGTCATTGATCAGTCTTCCCTCATCGATGTTTCGATCGAGTTTCTGACCGTCCTTAATATCCTGAACGAGCTTGCCGGCTTCCTGGAATTTCTTGAAGGCATCGAGACCGACTCTACTGTCTTTAAACTCCTGAGTGTCCTTGACGGAATCAAACAAGTCCAAAGCCCGTTTTCCAGCTGACGGTGGAGATGTAGTGTCTTTCGGGTCACCAATGGCGGTATTGAAGTTGCGAACAAAAGCCTGATCGAACTTAAAGGCATCTGTGTTTTTCACACGGTTATAAGCATCGATCGCTTGTTTCTCAAGCGGCGACAGATCAGCTGCTTTCTTGGTGCCAGACTGGATTTTAGTTGTAAGCTGTTCGCCTAGTTGGGTCTGGAATCGATCAAAGGCTTTGCGATCCTGCGGATTGAGATCTTCTACTTTTCGTTTGCCGGCAGCAACATCGTTGGCTATGCCTTCACCGACTTTGGCTTGTTCGACGAGCTGGCGACCGCGATCGAGCTGTTCACCAAGGGCGATATTGAATTGTTTAAGAGCTTCTTTGTTCGCTTTAAACAGCTCACCGTCTTTCACACTGTTGAACTGCTCCAGCGCCTGTTTCTCAATTGGTGAGAGTTTATCCGCAGTCTTAGTACCAGCCTGAATCTCGGCTGCCAGTTTTTCGCCACGGTCAGTCTGGAACAGATCGAAAGCGAGCTTATCGTTAAACGGCAAACCCTCAAGTTTACGCTCGCCTTTTTCAATGGCTGCCGCTACTTTTTCACCGTTGGTGATTTGCTGTGTCAGTAGGTTGCCACGATCTATTTGGGCTTGAAGAATTTGACCAGCTGAAATTTTTGGATCGAGTTCGCGACTTTGAAGCAGAGTATCAAGCTGCGCTTGGGTAAGATCTTTCGTTCCAGGCAGAATATCCCTCAATTCCTGCGGACTCTTGCCCATCAAGCCGTCGGCGAAAGTGAATTTGCTCTTCAGCAGATCGGACGCGACTCTTCCACGTTCGTAACCTTCAAAGTGGTCCTTCATGAACTGATCGTTCAAAGAACGCAGAGCACGATCGCTCGAGAGCAGATCAAAACTTTCGCGATCGATAGTTTCAACCGCCTTCATATGCTCTTGTTTGTCAGCGTTTCTAAACCACATCGTCGAGACGTTGCCTTCACCCATCTCGTGCGTGAAGCTGGCACCGGCTGCCCTGGCAATGTATTCAACTCGGCGGCGCTCATCAGCGAATATTGATAGATTGCTGCAAGTGCGATTGAGCTTGTCGAAATACTCGAGTGATTCTCTTGCCTTTTTGCCCTCTGGAGTTTGCGCGGCAATCAAAGCCTCTGCTTTGATTTTGGCATCGTTTGTAAACTTGCCGTCGAGCGCCATGCGTATATCGAGACCTTCTCGCACCTGGACCTTTTGCTCAGGTGTCATCTTATCGAAGATGGCTTTGACTTCCTCAGTCGAAGTGCCAGAGCCCCAATTTCCTTCCTCCAACATCGTAGCGGCAGTCAAATGACCGTCTTTCATAAACTCACGAGCGTGAGTCATTACACGACCGGCATCATCGTTGCCCTTCCACATGCTGTTGTGGTATTCGTACGCTCCTGGCTTTCCATCTGCGTCATGCTGGATGCTGCCGCGTCTGACCAGAGCCTTCTCGAGCAGCGCATCGCCGCCCATCTCAGCGCGGAAGAAGTCGCGACTGGCTTGACTGGCGCGCCCCTCTCCGGCAAATTCTTTGAACAGCTCCAGCCTTTGTAGAACGGGCTGGTAAGCTCCGCGCCCCTGAAATTTGCTGCCATACTCAAGAGCCAATTTCATCAAATTGGCTTCTTCTTCCTTGCCGCGCGCTTCTTTGCCTTTGTTCAAATAAAGCTCCATCGCAGCTTTGTGAACTTCGGGCGCATTTTTCCAGCTCGGGTGTTCCTTCATGCGCTCGAGCGCGGATTTTCCATCCGGAGCGTTGGCTTTTGAAATTTGGTTTAAGGTATCTAGTTGCTCTTGATTGAGAATACCGACTTTATCGCGTATGTCTTTCTGTATCTCACTGCGTCTGCGTCCCGAGTTGGAAGACATCTCGGCCATCGCACCGCGTATGGTGACATCAGCTCGTTCAGCATAATCAATGGTTCGAGTATAGCCTTCACGAGCCAGATGCCCATGTAGTGTCACACCCTCGTAACTGGTATTGCCCCATTTGTCCTGAACGTAGTCAGCGATATCGATGCCTTTGTGTGCAGACAAATGATATTTCATCATCTGCATCTCTTCTCCTGAAAGACCGGCAAATCTCCTATTCAGGTCGTCGAATCGTGAATCTTGCCACGGCATCGAATAGTTCAAGATCCAGGTGTTATCCTTGACCTCTTTGATGCCGTTCGCTTTTCCTTGCAGGTCCGCGCCGCCCCAGGCCTGGCCCCAGCCATTTTCAAGAGAATAACGCTGGCGGTTCAGACTGTCACCATTGAAGTAAGTCATGTCGCCTGTGATCTGGTCCACGCGCCAGAAAGCTATTTGAGCTTCATTTCCACTTCTCCATTCTTTGTCGCCACTGAGGCTCCAGGTTTTTGCAGCCGGACCTTCGCCTTCCACCACTGTGCGCAGAATCGGCAGACCATATTTATCGGTGCCCTGGTATCCAAACTGAGTGACCACACCATCAGCTCTTATGCTCCGGCTCAGCAATCCTTCGGAATTTCTTACGGTGATGCCACCATTTCTGTCGTAAGTGGAGACGATCCGGCCATCCATGCCGCGCGCTTCGCGAACAACTACCTCGGTCTCGCCGGCATTGGTGCCGACAAGATCCGAGCTCACTTTATAAATTCGTTCGAGATTACCTTCCGGGTTTACAAATACTGATTCGTTTCTGCGATTCCAGCCACCCTCTTTCTGATAGAAGGAGCGACCGTTTTCAGTCTGGCGATTCCACTTCACACCTTTCTCATCGGTGTAATTTTTTACTACGGTGTTGCCGTTTACCGACTGCCACTCGAGTTTGGTAACCCGACCGTTGACGTCTTTGAACTCCGTCAGCAGGTTGTTTCTATCGTAAGTACGATAAGTACCATCGGCATACGTAATGTTCGTGTCCAGTTTCTCGCCTTTGTCATAACGAGATTTGGTAGTCTCACCGCGCTCATTCTTCGACTCGGAGGACAGCATCTGACCGGCGGCATTCTTCTCTTCTTTTGAATACGTGCCGTCAGCGCGGATCACTTCTTTCCTGCTGCCGTCGATGGCGGTTATGTCCAGGGTGCCCGTCGAGCGATTGAGGTTGACGGTTTCCTTTCGCTCGGCTCCGACTCGGTTGCCTGAACGATCGTAGTCGCTCCATGTGACACCGTCATTAGTGGCACTATAACTGCCGTCGGTTTTGACGATCTTGTTAGGTTTTCCGTCAGGACCAAATCCGGCTCTTAGAGTCGAGCCATCCGGGCGAGTGACCGACGCGCTGTTGGCTGCAGCGTCAAAGGAGACACTCGAGCCCTCCGGACGAAGAATTCTGGTGCTGCCGTTTTTCTGACGCTCGGTGATTACACCTTCAGGAGAAACCGAGACTGTTCCTTCGAATTTCTCGACTTTCGTCTGCCCATTTTCGGTGAATCTGCGCGTCCAATTCTTACCGTCTTCAGAAGTGAGCGTCTCTGAAGGTTCCTTGGCTGCCGGAGGAGTTATTTTCACCTCGGAGACCATATCGCCTTTGCGAGCGATATCGTATTTGGTGCCTTTGGCACCATCGACGCGAGTAATTTGACTGTTGCCGTCGCGCCACAGTATTGCACCACTGGCCTCGATACGACTCTGCGCCGCACCCAGGACATCAGGTGTATAGTTCCAACCATCTGCGGCAGTGACGGAGATTTCCATCACGCTCTTGCCGTTTTGAAAACCTCGCATCTTGGTGGCGCCTGATGCTGGCTCGAAATCTCTTGTACCAATCCACGTCTGTCCCTTCTCCATCTTCGTAGGCATATCAGGATGCTGGAGAATAGTCCATCGGCTGTTACCATCCTGAGCGCGAGAGTTCGGCATGCGGACCATCTTGTGGGTGAATTCCACAGATCCATCCGGTCGGGGACGGCCTCCTTCCTTAACGATTTCGAGTGTATCGGCAGCACCGCCAGTGCTGAAGTGAAATTCGGATATTTGTCCACGCGCGTTCTCGACGACGTAGCGATAACCATCCTTTTTCAAATCGAGCGACGGTCGCTTCTCAATACGGGTGCCATCAAGTTTCAAGGCGAACTCAGGTCTTTCTGGTTTATCCTTAAACGCAGTCACCGAACCGTCGGCACCGAATGTGACCTGACCATCGATCTTCGCACCATTGAGATTCCAGGAATTCGAATCGGACAAAGTGTAAATGCGAGGGAGCTTGCCTTCGATGCGCAGTTGCGTCAGTTTGCCATTGCCATCACGGGTCGCCACGATTTTCTGTCCATCGGCAGTAAGTGCGGCAAGCGCTTGCCCCTTGCCGTCGAATTCAACCATGCCGCCTGCGTCTATTATCACCAATTTGGCAGGACTGGAGTCACCAAGTTTTTGATGTCCGAATTTTTCCGGACTGGTTAATATGGTCTCGCTCCGTCCGGCATTTCGTTCGTAAGCTTTGCCTTCCGACATTTTGAAACCGTAGCGACCATCAGTTTCGGCGAAGAATTCTCCGCGAAGCGCTTCGCCGGTGGTGGCATTGCGAAACACTTGTCCGTCCGTAGACTCCCACAAGGTTCCGTTCGACTCGCGAATCAAGGAAGGATTGCCCCTGGAGTCCCTGGTTATTTCTAGCGAGCCGCCATTGGGCAAGTTGGAAACTTTGCTGACCTTGCCGTGCAAATCTAACTGAGCGATTGAACCGTCGCGGTTAAGCACTTGGTGGTCTGCTTGAGCCACACCATCAGCTCCCCAGTTAATCAGTTCGCGCGCCCCATCGCTGCGATAAACATCGGTCAGTCGCAAATCAGATCCTGATTTCTGAAAAGCTTTAGTTGGTTCAGTCAGACTGGTGACGACCGAATCGTGCTCTGCTCCTTTAGTCTCAAGGGGCTTGGCTTGAGCAAATGCCCGATCTGTCGAGCCAGTACCGTATCGCTGAGAGGTCTTTACCCCGGTCATTGTCACGCTGCCTGAGGCATGGTCGACCTTCAGAGCATCAATGGTCCAGAAATTAGCTTCATTTTTATTTGGCCCCTCGAACGTCTTTCTATATTTGCCATCGGCGGTGAGTTGAGTAATCTCTTTGCTGCCGTTCGGCAAGGTTGTAGTGATCGCTTTAACTTTGTTCGGGTCGGAGTCATACTCGATCACCGATTTCTCGCCACCACGGCCGGTGGTCTCACGCGCGCGTCCGTAACCATCACGAGCTATCGCTGTGCCATCGGCATTGTTACTAGTGTCGGCATAGATGTTCAGTTTTTCAGCAGCATCTCTCGATTCCGGCGCAATCGTTCGTTTAACATTACCCTCGGGAGAAACTTCGATCTTGGCTTTAATGCCTGAAGGTTTATCTCCCTCATATAGTTCAAAGTTACCGCCTTCAGTGGCTTTCCAAATCCGATTGGTACCGGATTCGGTGACCTGCGAAAGAGTACCGTTGTTATAGCGAAGGCTTGTCTGCTCGCCGCGACTGTTGAACTGGTCGACAGAGCCGTCGTTGTGCCTGACTGCTCGAGAGCCGTCCAGTCGGAACGTGGTCTCGCTCTTGCCGGCATCGGAAATTTTGTAGCCTGACTCGTCGACGGTGCGCGCACCAGTAGTGGTGCCAGGAGCATCGAGCCGCTGCCAGCTCAGACCGTTGGTGCTGCGCCATACGCCAGAGTTGTCCGCAACCTCGACCAACTGTTTGTTGTCCTGCGACCAGACGAACGACCGTTCAGCACCGGACGTATCGCGTGTGCGCACGATCTTTCCAGCGTCATTGGTTGTTACAGCACTGCCATCGACCTTAACAATCGTTTTTTCCTTGGTCCTGAAATCCGTTTTTTCAACAATGCCATCGGCTCTTTGAACGACCTCTGTCTGATTTTTCGCACTGCTGAACTTGACCGAACCATCCCCCTGAAGTTGGGGAACACCTTCGGCTCTATCCATAGTGCCGCGCTTTGTCCAGCTCAAGCCGCCGTCAGAAGAATCCCAGCCGTGTCCCTGATTGTCGACTACACTTTTGGGTTTATTATCGGCGCCAATTCCCACCTTGATGAAGTCACCGTTTGGTTTGTGTACTTCGGTAATTTGATTGTCCGGATTGCGAAGAAGACGATTACCTCCCTCAATAACCTCTTCAGCTCCTGCGAATTGCCCCCTCTCACCAAACTTATTTATGCGTGAAGTTTTATCAGTTCGGTCTATTCTTTGAAGCACCGGCTCACCTTTTGCGTCAGGTTTAAACTGATAGGTGGTGCCTTTTTCGTCCTTGAGCGTGGTGATACCATCTTTGGTTTCCGATACCAGACCCAGTGCTTTCATTCGATCGGCGTTCTTAATCAGATCCTGTCCGCCAACCACGGCAAGTGCCTCGAGAGCGGCTTCTCGTTTGCTTTGACCTAATGCCTTGTCATTTAGCAGAGTCGACATATGATCGGTAAGTTCTTCTGCAAACTCTTCGCGGGCAGAAGGACTGAGACTCTTCAGTGCTTGAGCCATCTCTGACCCGATGTTCGCCTTGACGGCAGCCAGATCGGAATCGGTCCATTGATCGGCAATCGCAACCATCGCCTGAGCAGAAACACTGCGGTCGGCAGCGTCTGTCGAACCCAGCATGGTATGCAATTTTGCTCGAACTGAGTCCGGCAATTCACCTGAACCGACCATGGATTTAAACAGCTCTTGCGCGACTTTTCGATCGCCGGTCTGAGCATCGCGAGCATTGATGGCCGCCAACATTGCTTTTTCGCGCAGCTCCGGTTTGGCCGAAAGTTCGCCCATGTAAGCCCTAGCCTGTTTGGCATGATCGGAATCGGCGCCGGCAGCCATTCCAGCTAAAACATCGATGGCAGTCTCATTTCCAGCCCGGGCTCGCTCGACAAATGCCGGTAAATCACGTTGCAGTTCTTTGGTGTTGGCATTGGCGAGATAACGTCCGGCCAGTAACTCGCTACCTCTCTCGCCTTTGGTTAGCACCTGTGAAAGTGCATCGACAGTGGCTTTACGTCCGTCAATTGTTAACTCGCCGATGCCGGCGACGTTGATTTTTACTTCTTTACTCTTTAATGCCTGGTCGATTGTTTCCGACAACAATTGACTATTGCGTTTGTCACCGGAGGCTTCAGCGCGAACTAGAGCTTCTGTCACGGCAAGCGCTTCTTGTGAAGAAATACCACCCTTAGACATGGCTGCTTTTTGAGCGATCACACTAGTAGCAACGGACTCGACTAATTTGCGATCGTCGTTGGACAGATGATCGAGTTTGGGCAACGGTAATGCCGGCAATCCACGATCGGCACCCAGTTTTTGAATGCGCGCTTGAGTTTCCGGAGCGCTCTGGGAAAGTAACATGGCAACGGCAGTTGAGGCATGCGGATTGCCTCGTTGGGCTTGCTGAAGCAACTCGCCAATCACGGCTTTGGACTTGCCGAGTTTGTCCGCATCGGCACCAGTGGAAAGACTGTTCAAATCTTGCAATGATCTGGCCGTACTCGTCCAATTCAGTCGGTCTTGAAGTTGAACAACCGCGTCTCGATCGCCGGAAAGCTTAGCCGCCTCCAATTGTTTGTTCAAACTGTCTTGAAGTTTTCCAAGTTGCTCACTCGTAGTCTGCGGTCCGACGCCATCCATTACTTGATCGATGCGCATCTTGTTTAACGCACTTTCAAGCGCGATCGCTCCGGTTTCCGGGTTGATCGCCCTGTTAACGGCATCGACTGCAGCCATCCGCGAAGGCGATTCCTTCATTTTAAGTTGATCTATGATGCCATTGACTTTACCGAGATTGGCCGCTAGTAGTGCACCCCGATCGCCTGCTGGTTCTTTGACACCACCTATGGTGACCAGCAGATCTTCAGCAATCTTGTTGGCAGGAGGACCAGCAGCCAGGCGTTTTACGTTCTCTAACAGGTCTCTGGTTTGCGTGGCTTTGATATCGTCACTGGTCGAAGTCAGTGGCTTGTCGGCAGCGTCTTTAGCAGGCAGCGCATCCATGGTATCGGGTGTGATATCGCCCCCTGGAGCCAAAATACCTCGAGCACTCAACTGTTCCAGAGTAGTGAGCTTATCACCAGGAAACGACTTTGTAACTGCCGGAGTCGCGCCTTGAGCCGGCTTAACCGTCTCCACTCGCTCGGCCCACTTGGCGGTCAAACTGCTGCCGTCTTCACGGACAAGTTTATCTAAATGCGCGCCGACCTTCTTGTCGGCAGCCTCCGTAAATGAATACTTGGTGCCGGCTTGATCGATTACGGTCAATTCCGTTCTTGTCGTAACCTCACCGTCTTTAACTTCCTTACTCTCGACATTCAAGCAAGCATTTTCCAACGCCTCTTTGCCGCCGAGCACGGCAAGCATCATTACGGCTTTCTCACGTTTTCCTTGATCGTCGGATTGAACGTCTGCTTCGACACCATCCAACAATTCTTCTTTAACAGTCATGCCGGATGGCATCTTGCGGTCGAGGGCGCCTGGCGGCAATCCGCCCAATTCGTGAATGGTTGCGAAATTGAGATTTTCTTTGACCTTCGCTACATCTTCGACGGTCCATTTGTCTGCGAATTGTTTTAACCCTTTGAGTGCATCTCTTTGCACGTCTGGTGATTTGCTCTCCAGTCCCTTATGCAAAGCGTCTCTTGCATTTTGAGGAACGTCGCTAGAAAGTGCCACCACTTTTCCGAGCGTTTCCAACGTACCAAATTTGTCGTTGCGAGGTGGTTGCAAACTCGTCAATGCATCGATCACAGCATAGCGCTTCTCAGCGCTGGCGAGAGGATCGGCACCATCGACAGGTCTGGCAAAATCCAGCAATGCAGCTCCGGCTGCTTGTGCTTGTGCTGGATCATTACTGCGTCCCCGAGCAATTTCTGCAAGTGCATAGATCGACGTGTCGCGAACCTGCTTTAAAGCCTGAATCTTCGCTTCATCCTTAGGCCTATTGTCAGCCGGCTTCTCCAGCTTGGGAAGCGAGTCCCTGGTGATATTCAGCGTATCCTGGAAGTGTTTGACCGGGTCGATACCGTTGGCCTTCATCACTTCGATGGCGCGCGGTATCAAAATCTCCTTGTGGGCGGTCAGAACATCAGGTCTCAACGCCCCTACCGCCTGAGCCATGTCGGCCGTCATGTTATCGCGCACAGCCATGACGTCGGAATCATTCCAGCGATCGGCCATGCTGGCCATGCTCTGAAACGCGGCATTGCGAACTTCCTTGACCGGTGATTTCAAATCGTTTTGGAGTGCCTGCCGCAGTTCCTCCGGAAACTGATTGGAACGCTTCGCTAACTCCGCAGCTAAAGGCAATACACCGTAGGCATCGGACTGAGGTGGATTAAGAGTCTTCAGAAGAGCATCGATTGATTTTTTAGCGACGACGGGATTGCCATCAGACAATTTCACCAGCGCTTCTTTCGCGGCATCAGCTTCCTGCTTATTTCCGTTAGCACCATTTGCGATACTAGCCAATCCGAAAATCGCTTTGTCTTGCGTATTGGGATTGCCGAGCATCGTAACCAGTGAATTGACAGAATGGCCACCTGCGGCATCTTTCAATTTGATCATCTGATCTGCGGCTTTATAAAAATCAATCGTGCTGCGCAAACTTTCTTTGTCGGAACCAGCTTGGGTTCCTAAAAGTTTCTCCAACCGCGTGATTGCTTCCTGCCGTTTCTCCGGCGTGGCAGTCCGATCGAGGAAATCGCTCTGCGCCTGTTTTACTTCAAGAGTCTCCTTCTCTTTCTCACGTCTGCCTCTTTCCACGCCGTCGTCAAAAACTTTTAGTTTTTCAGGGTTATTCTCTTTTACCAGCTCATCTCTGAGCCGCGGAATATCTTTTTCATTGATGCGAAAAGCCAGATCACCATTGGCTTTTTTGATGTCATCAAGCAAACTTTCGGCAACCGGATTGCCATTGAGTTGCTTGCTGGTCTCATCCAGAAGGGCTGACGGTCCACCTAAACGCTGGAACTCTTCAGCCTGCATTTTGGCAAGCATGGCATTCACTCGAGCCTTGCCTTCCGGACTGTCTCCATGTTGAAGAAACTCACGACGCGCGAGTTCTGCTTTCTGTGCCTCGATTGTTGGACCAAATCGCGCGGCTCTGGTGACGGCATCGTTAACCAGTGCAAATCGTTTTTCTTGCAATTCGGAGAGTGCTTCGCCGCTGAGCTTTGTACCATCGCCTTTAGCCCAGCTCTCCAAAGCTTGTTTAGCTGATGGCACATTTGGTGCCAATTCCGCCAGCCGAGCCAGAGCATTGTCACGAACAAGGTCGGCTTCTTTGCCTCGTCCCTTCTCAGCTGATTGCAGTTGCAAGCGAGCTTCTAGGACAGACAATTCTCGCACGCTCTCTAAAGCGACGGGACTGCCGCCGCGAGCCTCTTTGATCAACGATTTCATCAGCAAGTCACGTTGCTGCTCGGACTTCGAGTCAAGATAAATCAGAGCATCAGCTCTGATGTTCCACAGCTTGGTATCACTTGGTTTGACTTCACCCTGGTACACACCCGGAATGGGTTTGTCCGTCCCCAGCAGCTCACGCGCGCGTTCGCCGAGAGAACGGTCGTCTGGCGGAATTGGAATATCCGGAAGCTGAGGTGCCTCCACCTTCGGTGTTACCGGTTTTTCCAGAATTGATTCGGCGACCTTGGACTGATCTAGTTGCGGTCGACCGTCGCCATCGAGCACCGGCTTGCCATCAACCATTCGATCGGCGTAAATCGCTTTTGCCGGCTTTTGTCCATGCGGGGGGCCGGCACTGGACGCGGCTATGTCGGTTGCTGAAACCCAACGATCAAAGCTGGCGCCACGCTGATCCGAGACCCTGAAATAAGTTTCACCGTCGACTGTTGTCGTGTCGGTAACCGTCACCGCATGCCAATCTTCCCGAGCAGTTTGACCACTGCGACTGAAAGCGGGATGACCGGCATCAAGTGTCAAGGTAACCGGTCCGTTGTCCAATTCCTCAGCGAGTTTCGCTGTCATCTCAGCCTGGTCTTTAAACCTGTTCGTTCCGGTGCTGATTTTATCGACATTAGCGTTCACAAAAACGTTGTCGCGCCCGAGGAAGGTTTTGTTGGTTTCAGCCAACATCGACAGCGTTATACTGGCTTGATTCTGATATGTCTCAACTTGCTTGGTGACAGGATTTACAACAGTAGCAACTTCGCCTGATTTGTTTTGACCGGACGGTTCTTTGAAAAGATAAAGCGGTCGATCGGCGTCTTTGCCCGTCTGAGTGCGATAGTCTTTTTGCAGAGCCCAATTTCCCAGAGCATGAGTCATAACTTGCCCGAGTTGGTCCTGAAGACCGGCTCGGTTAGCCTTGTCACGATCATTGATACTTTCGCGAGCTTGTCGGTGAGCCTTCATGCTTTCTGGGTCAAGTTTCACCACTCGACCATCCGGAGCCGTGAATCGTCCGTTCAAAAGCGAATCAGCAGCCATCTGTGCAGTGTCAGCCGGCTTAGAGTGCAACATCTGTTCGAATGTGGAAGTTAAGCCACAATTCTGCCGACTGCCCTTGTTGACTTGATCGGAATTAGCTAGATCGTGAACCAGGTCGCATGCTGTTCTAATCGTGTCTGAAGCATCTAAAGGCGGTGTCAAATCAGCTGGATTGACTTCCAACAAACGATTGACATTGTGAATTGTGCGTGCAATTTCGGCATCAGACAATCCACGCTCGCGGGCACTGGCAATGAAATCATCGGCGTCCCTTGCGACCCGTTCGCGCAGCTTCTCGGGAAGTTTGCCGACATTCTGGTCAAAAGCGGCACGCTGGACACTCAGATCTTCCGAGTCACCGTAAGTACTGGGGAGGTCGCCATCATATATGGTATCAAGTTTGAAGTCACCTGTCGGGGCATCCACGCTCATAACCGCGGCATCGCCACCACCGGGGGTGATTTCTTTGGCAACCGCAAGGTCTCGATTAGCGCTTGCTGTGCTGAATGAGAATGTGCGAGCCTCCCCTTCGCCCTGTTGTTTCATATCAAATCTAAAGCTGGACTGCCTGGCCATGCTGCTTTCGATATACCGACGCAGCGCCTCCGAATTACCGCCACGCGCCGCTTCTTTGAACAGTTCGTTGAGCTGTTGGCCGGCAAGCGATCCGACTTGACCTTTAGCTTGAATAATCTCCTTGACGATCGCGTCGGCCTTAAGAGATTGCTCGGGTCTAACGGAATTCGGATTGACAGCTACCTCTGCCGGCTTAGTTTTGTCCTTGAACGCATTGGTGACTTCCGGTGAGCTCTGTCCCTCTTTCAATACAGACACTGTTCCATCGAGTCGCTCTTGTTTAAAAGCCACCGGTCTGCCTGTCGGGTCGATTTTTTGAAATTCCGAACGTTGACCAAATGGTGGATTATTGAATGTATACGCGACCTCCGGCCCAGCGGGTATGTACTCAGGAGGTTTCCCGGCTTCGACCGGCTTGGGTTGGAGCATGCGCAAGGGACGCCGGTCCTCGGCTTTCGGATCGGCCGGCGCCTCTCCGGCAACTCGCTCAACTTCCTTGAACTCACCCTCGCCTGCTTTCTTTAGCGAAACGGACACGACTTTGTCGCCTTTATAGGCAAACTGACGTTGATTGCCGTAAACATCTGTTGTCAGGCCAGGTTTGCCATCCGCGTTAAACTGAATCGAAGAACCGTCTTCAAATTTATGGAGTTTCGGCTTGTTGTTTTCCATGGTCAAAACTGACTTATCCGGAAACTCAACTCGGTCTTTGAACTCTTTGCCGTCTTTGTATGAATAACTATTTTTGGAGCCGTCGCGCATAGTTTCCACAGCCGCTTTAGGCTGACCATCGGCATCAATTTCCGTGTAGACTTTTCGGCCGCCGGTTTTTGGATCGTATTCGACTATGCCGCCAAATCGCTTTGGATCGTCAGGACTTAGTGACGCGTCTTTGACTTCGCGAAGAACCTTTTGTTTGCTGCCTTTCCACAAAGTCTCTACGGATTCCTCGGTAACTGTTTCAACCGGAGGCGGACCCGCTTTCAGCAAACTGACCGTTTGCTTGCCATCAGGGGCGGTGCTGAATGATCTGACTGCGCCTTGTTCGAAAATTTGATTCAGTTGACCGCCAGAAGAGACGGAGACAGGACCGGAACGGTCCTGGATCACCTTTTTACCATCAGCCAGCGCTATTTCCAGTGTGCCGTCAGGCAACCGTTTCGACAACGACTGATTGCGAGGATCATAGGCTGATTCAGATCCGTCAGGCGCTTTATAGAGCGGACGACCGGACGGATCGAGCTTACCGGTAAAACCAAGAGTGGTTTCCTGACCGTCTCTTGTCTCCTTGATTTGCTGCGGAAGATGAATCGGCTGAGGAATACCAGGTGGATTAGCCGGTACATCTTTGTAGTCGATGAACTCGCGCTTCAACTTGCCGGTACTATCGGCGGTGCTCTTCACCTTGCCACCTTCGATTTCGGTTATCGAGTTGTCGTTGGCAGAGCGAATCACACCGCGGATCAGTTCTTGCTTCTCGCTAAACAATTTCTTTGAACCATGCAAATCGGTCTCTTCGATGGTTTTGTCTTCGTTGAACTGGATGCGAGTACCATCCTGGTACACCACTGAGGCTCCATAATCTTTCGGATCAGTCGAGTCCTGCTTGGCTCCAGCTTTCAGCTCACGCATCTGCCCCTCGAACACTCGTTCGAAACGCGGGTCTTTTCCTGGTTCGGTGACTTTGACCTTAGTCGCAACAGGACCACGCTGACCTTGTGCATAGTCAGAGAACTCGCGCACTACACCGTTTACATCGGTAGTCTTCGTGATCAGTCCATTATTGTCGCGCAAAATTTGCGCACCATTGTCGAACGCGCGCTCCACTTCGATGTTATTAGAGTTAAACCGAGAACGAGATCCATCCGAGTTGCGGGTTTCGACTTTATCTGTGCTAGTTTCAACCGCTACTTTGCCATCATCAAGCAACTTAAGCTTGCCGGTAAATGTACCTTTATCGTCTCCGGCCACCTTCCAAGTCTGCCTGCCATCAGCGTCGGCTTGACCTTGAGGAAGCCAGGTTTGACCTTGACTATCGACGATGTTGATGACTTTGCCGTCTTTTTTGTTAGTAGTTCGTCCATTGCTCTCGACCGAACTGGCATCGCCTTTGAGACCAGTGATCTCGATGTTCGCTCCGTGGACGCTAATGGTGCCTTCAAAAGTCCCGAGCGACTTTCCGCCACGTTCCATTTCCCAGCGTGGAACCTTCGTGCCATCAGTATTGGTGGCATCATCGCCGCGCCTGGTATAGGTAGTGCCATTGGCATCACTTAAACTAGCAATACCGCCGGCGGAGTCTCTGTTGACCTTATACTGTTGTCCGTTAGGATAGCCGATTCGTTCGACAACACCATGGCGATCCCGTGAAATCCTCGCGCCACTGTCATATACAGAGGTCGTCTCTCCGGTATTTTTATTGATCGTGACACGCTTGGGCAGATCTTTGTCGTTCGGACCACGCTTGAAATCTACTATTGCGCCTTCGGCAGTCTCCCTTAAGACCGTTCCTTCTCGCCAGACCGGGCGCGAATCAGTGCCTCGCTCTCCGGTGTTGAAATAGCTGGTGGCTTTACCCGCAGCATCCGTGTGAGTCAGCTTTTGTTCTTTCCATTTAGCATCGTATCTGGATTTATCGGCAAACTCGACAGACAAAGTATCGTTCTTCGAATCACGCTCGACTCTGGTTGGTTTGCCCCCTTCCGCTTTGAACTCGATTACTGTTTTGTCACCAACTTTGGATACATTCGCAGCATCCCGCCAGTTGTAGCCATCCCAGTGCTGCTTCTTACCATCGACTTCTCTAGAGTAGTCATTCATGTCGTAGCGTTCTTTAACGCCATCGGCACGAAGCTTTTCGATGATCCCGTTTTTGTGATCCAGAACTATTTCGCCATTGGCTTTGACTACGAATTCTGCCGAGTCGGCAGGGTGATCGAGGCCTGGAATCTTGCCATCAGGTGGATTCCACTTACCATCAGCACCCTTACTCAAATGCACCGTCTCTGGTGCGCCATCTTTTCCAGAGCGAGTGACTGTAACATCGCTGGCCTTTCCGTCTTCGCCATGAGCGAATGACCAGGTCTCACCCTTACGAGGTCCCTCGGTAAAGCGCACGCCAATTGTTTTTCCGGTTTTGTCATCGACGTCTAATACGCCTTCGTTTCCGACTTCGCTAAATTTTCTTGAAGTGCCCTCAGCATTGACTTCGCCCTTGTCATTGCTGACCTTGAATTTTCCATTTTCCCAACGTCTTGTGCTGGAGCCGCTGCGCTCAACCTCGGTAAACCGCCCTTTCTCATCCTGACCGTCACGCTCGACACTAAGTCGATTGCCATCTCTATCGAGATGCTCGCGTTCGTAAGTTCGCCCGGCGCCTTCGAATTTGCGCTCGACCAGGCGGTCGTTTCCTTTGCCTTTAAATTCCGTTTCCGATTTTAGATCGCCCTTGCCTTCATACTCGCGATGAGCAATTCGTTTCTGGGAATCATCGCTAGAGAAAAAAGTTTCTCTTTTCAAACCGTCCGGTCTGGGCTTCAGATGTTCGACTTGACGACGACCATCCTTAAACACTGTTTCAGTCGTGTCACCTGACTTCGATTCTGAAACTCTTCCTTCTGAATCAAAAGGCGAGAATTCGGTTATCGTCGGCTTGCCATCACCGGTTATTACTCGGTCCCCGTTGAGAAGCACAGCCGTGGCACTCTTATTGTCACCGGACTGACTTACCGCTTTTTCGATTTCGTCGTCTTCAAGTTCGACCGGCTCACCATCCGGGTCATCGCGAAGTTTGCCGGTATACTCGCCGGTTTCAGGATCGAAAGTGATCTCGGAATATTTATTGCTGAGATCCGAATCTTCGCCCTTATGCTCGCCGAACTTCGTAGAGATCGTGCCATCGGCATTAAAGCGTTGCTCGATGTCCGTCCCCGACGGATTCTGCCACTTGCGATAAGTTACCGCAGCCTCACCTTCTTTGGCTTCGCCTTCTGTGTATAGAGGTTTGTCCCCTTGAAAGACATCCCGTTCTTTTATGCGAGCACCAGGACCGTTGCCATCATACTCGCGTTCTTCACGAACTTTGTCACCGCTGGCAGTGGCTTTGACGTCACCGGTTATGATTGTCCGTTTTTTCAGATCAGGTTCAATCTTCAAATCGGCATCATCGCCCTCGGCAGCCTCGATCAACTTCTCCTGGTCGTATTCAATTTCGACACGCTTGGGATTTTTTGCGTCGGTCGGTCGTTCGGTAATCCGATTAGCACCTAACAGGCGAGAATCCTCGGGTTGGATACCGTCTGGAACTTTGTCGATCGCCGGATCGAAGACGTGACCTTCCTTAAAAGATGTCTCGGTTCGATTGTCCTTGTACGTCGTCATCGACTTCCGTTGATCGTCAACCGAAGACTTACGCTGCTGAGGATCATTTTCCGGATATTTGACCTCGGTTATCTTTTTGCCAGCATGATCGCGGGTTGTAATTGTCTTACCGTCGGCGTAGGTCTTTGTATTGCCATCGCTCTTGATCACGAGCTCATCGTCTTTGACGTCTTTGAGCTCTTTGCCGTCTCGGCCTAGATATTTCTTTGTGCCATCAGGTGACAAGATGGTCTCTGCAACTCGCCCTTCGGAGAACTTGGTCGAAATTCGACCATCTTCATATTGGCTGTGCGAAACTTGCCCTTTTCCATCAGGTCCTTTGAACTCTTGCCGTTTAAACGGAACATCCCCATCTTTGCCTACTGCTTCTGCCCGCACGACAGGACCTTTTTGGTCGATGCGAAATTCGATTCTCTGCATTTCACCATTTTTCGGTGGCACATAGTCCTTGGTAGTCGAAAATTCAGCAACTGTATTTTTGCCGGCGTCCGCATTTTTGAAGCCGAAGGTTTCCTTTGCAACACCGCCGTTCTTGGCGGGGTCTCGGTAATCGATACTCCGAAAAACGCCGTCTCTGTTTCCAGCCGGATAAAAAGTTTCGGTCTTGCGATTGTCGGTCTCGGGATAATTAACACTTAATTCGCCGTTGGCCTTTAGCGAACGCACCTCGCCGTTGGCACCGGTAAAGACGCCAAGCACCGCATCCGATGCGCCGACGAATGGCTTATTGCCTACCGTGGTTGTGACAGCACCGTCCTTGCCTTGCTTTTGAACGACCACTTCGCTTTTGGAATTGACAAAACTGATTTCTCGAGACTGAACTCTGCCATCCGCACCGCGAGATTCCGATTCCGACCATTTTGCACCACCTGTGGTGCCATAATTCCGTTCAGTTTTCTCAATGCCACCGTTAACTTCGCGTGGAGTAATTGTTTCCGATTGCATCCCATCGGCCCGAGCCGGTTCATACTTCGTGGTTTGTCGCCCGTCCAACATCTGAGTGACAGTTCTGCCGCTGTCATTGCTGACATTGAAACCGGTTCGCTCCAGCTCCTCCTTGATCTTCGCTTTCTCGGCGTCAGAAAGGTCTTCTCCAGTAACCTGCAGTCCTTTACTAGGATTTTTGGGATCAAACGAAACAGTTATTTTTTTAGCGCTTTCCGGAAATTGTGTGGTGACGACCCCGCCTTCACCGATGTTGAGGACGCCTTTACCCAGAGTGGCATGCCTGCCAATCACGTCATGACGCGCTGCACCAGGTCGAATTTCGCCACCGCCAGGCGCCAGCTCATCACCCATCGGAGTGCTGTCACCCCCACCGGGTCTAATTTCAAGCGCGGGCGCGGACGTCGAGAGCGCTGTCGTCTCAAGCGGTTTGTTTTGCAATTCGGATGCCGGTACCGCACCATCTGCGACCGTCGCCGGTCTGCCAGCCGGTCGCACACCATTGCCGCCTGGCGTCCCAGTATCAGCCGGCGGTGACCTGTGCCTACCGCGACGAGCAGGTTCAACCCCAGGCTTGACTCTATCTGTGACGGGCGCCACTTCTGCCGGGAGGGCGGTACCGTCGCCGCCCCCAGGTCGAATTTCCGGTCTGACACCACCGGCGGTGATTTCCTTACGACCGCCCTCAAAAGTTCGCTGTTCGACTAGTTTGCCATCCTGGTAATGCCACCGCTTCTCGGTAATTCCATCTGGACTTTTATCAAAAGTCGCGGTGATCTCGCCACCTCGTTTTTCAACTCTGGTCATGCCATCGGCTCGACCTTCGTACGTCGCCACCGTTTTTCCATCCGCTCCCACAACGCGAGACTGAAGTCCGTCAGCTCGAGGTTGCTTGTACTCAGTCCTGGAACCGCCATCTTTGTAATTCGTCTCGGTGCGATCGGCAAAGGTCAATTGATTCTCTCGCCCAAACGAATCATTGGCCAGATAGTCAAGTCTCTTGCTTACACCATTGTTTTTGGCAGGATCAAGCTCGCGTTCCACCGCGCCATTGGCCATGACTTTGATGCTGCGACCATCTTTACTTCGCCCATCGACCAGCACTGGACCATTGTCTTTCGTCTCGACCGGTAAGCCCTTATCATCGACAGGCGGATAACGAAGCGTCGTAGTCTCGGTCCCCTGGCCTGCCTTCTTTTTGATTGTGGTCTCAACCGTGCCGTCGTTATTCTGGCGATGAGTCACTTGACCAAGGTTGGGATTCTCGAACTCCATCTGCCGGAAAGTACCGCCCAGCTGGATCTTAATCTTGTCGACATTCTTCTCAGCAAAATCAAGCGAAGGCGCACGTTCTGACGCTGGCGCCCGTCCGGTTTGCTCCAGCATGCGACGAGCATCTTTGAGTTCGAACGGCTCTTTCTCGAGTTGCTCAGGGGTTACAGGGACTTCAGGCTTAGATCCATTGGCACCATTGGCTTCGGTTTTCTTGACCTCATCAGTTTTTTTCTCGTCGTGAGCTCGGTCCGCAGCCTCTGCCAGCTTCGTACTCGAATCGGTGCTTTCGGTTGTTTGAGGCTTCGGCTGCTCTGGAGCCTTATCCTCACCATCCGGATTCTTCTTTTCAGTAACCAACTAAAGTCAGCCCTCGCCTGAGAGACTATATAATTTACTTCTTTTATGTTCCCTTTTGGTTGCCTATAATGTGCTTTTTAGCAGCTCCAATATTAACCTTTTTCTTGTCTCGAAACCTGCAACTGGTAAAGCTTTCCGAACGGCGGTCTGGAAAACCTACCGGTAATATCACAAGTTAGTGCAGCAAACTCTTACAGCCCTCCCACCAAATGGGCATAATTGAGCAGTTAAACTTCCAGATCCGAGATTCGAAGACTATCCGTAATCCTTCTCACTGTTGGCAATCCAGGCACCGTGCTCGACTTCAATAACATAATAGACATCTCTATACCGAACTCTGACGGCGCCAGTGACAGAGCGACTTCCTGTACCTACTTTGGTCTCGAGTCCAG
>CAZRMH010000011.1:16323-40240 GCA_964600935.1 uncultured Candidatus Obscuribacterales bacterium | reverse complement strand
CGCTTCTTGAACCTGTATCGACATCGAGTTTTTCTTGAAAGAAACCAGGGGAAACCTGATTAAACCCAACTCCACTGCATCCGCGGTGGCACATGTATACTTTGCGACTCCATCGCGTCGTCCAGAGAAATCTCCTTGGAGACTGCCATTTTCAGCAATTCGACAGCTGTTGCGCGAGGCAGATAACCGAATCTCAAAAGTGTTTGAACACGAAGGGTTTTATAGAGAACATCTTCGTTCAACAATTTCGAATCCAACAGAAGCTTTCCAATCTTGACTGCACTATCGGTTTTCGCCATCGCTTGTTCAAGCTCTTCGCGCTGACAGACCTCAGCTTCGACGAGCAAATCGCCCAATCGAGTGTTTGTATCTGCTTTATGCAAAAGTTGATATTCAGCAATGCTAGCGTAAACGTCCTTGTCTTCTTTGAGCACACGACGAAGCGCTTCAGCAGCCTGATACGGCTTGAGCGTCCCCTTGTTGATACTACCCTGGAGCGTTTCCGCTGATTCAAGTTGATCGCGGTTGACTAGCCCTCGTTCTACCAGAATTTGACCAAATGGTTTTTTCTTAAACAACTCAATCTCAAGACATTCAGACATCTCATCCAAACCAATCAAGCCAGCCATTTCGAAAAGCTCACCGATACGCGTCGTCTTGGCATCAGGATGAATAAAGAATCCCAGTTCGAATAGCGCCTGCTCGAATGTAATCTCGCGCTTCTTGGCATAACGCAAGCCCTGAGCCGCCTTCTCCTTCTCCAGCCCCGTCTCTCGAATCATCAAAACTGCACTTAGAGCTGTGTATAGCTCTTTAGTCGACAATTGATTATCAGTGACTAGCCACTGCCCTATCATCATCCCGGCATCTTGTGAGTTCTTCAATGCGGTTCCGAGGTTTTCTCGGGTCAGCATCTTGGCGGACATCAATAATTGAGTCAGTTCATTTGTGGCAGAAACAACTATATGCGTCTGTTGGTGAAGCTTTTCAATAGACTTGATGGCCTCTTCTAAAGAAACCTTATTTTGAATAGTCAATCGGACAGCACGAATAGCCATGTCTAGCGTGATTGTCTTATCCTCAACCTGCTTGAGCGCCTGGATCGCCCCCTCCAGCTTGTCGGCTTCGGTTATGCCCGCGTCGACTAGAGCTTCGTGCAACTCCATGTCTAGCTCTTTGGCAAGCCTGGTCCCCGCTTCAACCTGGTCGCGACTCAAAACTCCTGCGCCCAGCAGAATCGGTACTAATTGCGATGAAGAGGTGTCTTTACTGGATGTGGTCAACGGTGCACCTTGATGAATGTCTCCAAGTGCACGCAATGACGCGCGCACATACTCAAATGTTACCCGAAATTTGACATCCTAATTCATATGCTAATTAGTCTTTTTATTTTTAATGAGGCAGAAACAGTTCTATCGCAACTTTCGTCTACCATTCTCGTTCCTCTCCAGCTCAACCGTTTTTTTTTCGTGCCAACAAGTTTCTTCACGAGTTGTGAAAACCTACCCGTCTGTTGCGCAACGAGATTAACTCAATGGGTTTGCTTGACGACCTTTTTCCAGCGCAATGAAGTCTATTCAAGAGTTCGTCCGGATTCCGCCAACAGCTCAACATCATGATCTAGCGTGATCAAATTGTCACTCAATCATACTCACCTTCTAAAAACCACGTACGGCATTCGTGATCGTACACCAGCATAACTAACAAAAATTCGCTACTGGAGGTAGGCTGGACAAGTGCCGTGTAATATGATTTTCGAACCGGTGTTTCCCACCATAAACCAGAGATACATTCCGGATTTGTAATGCTATGAATTTTGTACAATCGGCTCTCCCAGGTAAAAGCCTGAGGTTTAGAATTTTGAAATTCTACTAATACCGGTACTGGATTAACGTGTTTTTTAAGCACCATACCTGATACCAGCGAAGAACTGCCAGCGGACTCTTTTACATAATCCACTGAAACTGCTAACCGTTTTTTCTCAGAAGAAATGATTGATATATCCGAGCCCTGAATCAGTTTTCCGCTTGTTTTAGCCCGACCATTTTCAGGCGCCGTTTCCCGTTTTGAAGAGATCACTGGCTGCCAGACGCCGGCTCTATCAGGTGTATATTGATCCACCGCAACAGGCTTGACCAGCGCATTATCAGTTCCATATCTAGTATTCAACTTTTGCACCAATAGCAAAAACGACTCAGAAGACACACCGTTATCTTCGTTAGGAATGCCGTTTTCATCACCAGAAAGAACGGGAATTTGTCTAAAAGTTTCTTTGCTTGTGCGCGAAACAATTAAACGTAGACTGGTGAACTCCTTTTCCAAACGCTTATTTTCAATAGACAATCTCAATACTTCAAGCAAGAATTTGCTCTGATTTGAAGAACGTATCAGACGAACCGGTCGTTCTTCAAACAACTCGTCGTCAGAGTAGAAAAAAATCACAATTTCGTCAGCACATAACCCCTCTTGCCGCAATAATTGCGTAAGGCGTTCAAGCATTGATTTGATAACAAAGAGTGTATCGTTGAGCGATTCTACCGGGCCACCGATATCAACATAACATTGAAAACTGGTCTCTATAGTCGGCAAAGCAGGACGTCTATTATCAATTCCAGAAGCGAGGTTATATGCAAGCGTTCCCTCGCTCTCGAATCTTGTTTTTACTTCCTCCGCGGGCAGTGCGGTCAACTGTCCCATGCGCTCAATTCCCAGTCCACGGAAGGTTTCCCGCAATTCGCTTTTAACTGGCAACAAATCGATTGAGAGAGCAGAGAGAAACTGGCGATCATTTCCTGATTCAACGATATACCATCTTCGCTTTCTATTTTGAGCAGCGACCATTGCAGCAAAAGCACTATCTGCGATACCAATATTACTGTCTAGATAACCTTTTTGACTGACGAACTTAATTATGTTCCTCGCAAAATAATTTTCCCCCCCAAGAAGAGACAAGCCACTAGCGTCTATCAAAAACACTCCAACCTGATGCGAGGAAACCCTCGGCGAAAATGATAACAGGCTACCAAGCATTTCCTTTTGCGCACCAACATATAAATGGTCATCGTAATCACGCCAGAGCAAGTCCGCACAGGCAGCTCGTGCTTCAGAGAGCCGCATACCGGTTCTCACATACCTCTTAGTGGCTTCAGAAGAACAGAGCATTACTCTAGACCTGCCACCAATCAGCGCCAATGGTTTTCCTCGAAGCTCAGGCTCATACTTTTGGTGTACGACGATCTGGAATCTGGGGATGCGTAAACAAGCGATTCGGGACATGAGGATTCAATCTGGCCTCCATATTTTGTGTCATTCCATCGCGAGCAATAGAACCCTGGATAGTAGGAGATATCAAAGCAATACCGTGCATGCCATTCTCGTAAGCCACTGGTGTAGACCACTTGAATTGCATACTGGTGTGACATCCCCAGCCACCATTAGCGGTACTATTGTCATCACCGTTTCGTTGCGCAAAATTCGATTTCAAATGCTGATCTTTCAAAATTATCAATGCAGTTTTAGAGCGTTCCAAAGCCCTTTTCAATCGAGCATAAGTCCGATCAGAAAGAAAAGCCGATGCGCCCATATCGAAAATAATGGCGTCAAAAACGGTGCTACGCAAAAGTTGTTCAACAACCCAACACCCTTCCAGACGAATATCTTTTTTCCGAGCCTGTTCCGTCATGAGTTCTGGCTGCTGAGCCAGATTCTCACTAACCCTAACAACAAAAAACTCGCCCACCGAATTGCTCTTGCGCTGCATCATATTCAGTGACACTGGACTGTTCAAACCATCTTTTACAAAAGCCCAGTCCGAAGCAACCAAACGGCTAAATGTATCTACGTAAGCTACGTTCAACCCACTCGCACACCAGTAGGTTACCGCGGCACGCAGCAAAGTAGACTTACCAGAAGAAGACAACCCAGTCCACTCACTAATTTGTCGTCTTGCAAACCCCGAGACAATACCGGAATCGATTTCTCGAATACCAGTACGCAGGATTTTATCGCCATCACCTCCTGTAAGCCATTTGCCAGGAAACAGCTGCTCTAGCTGTTGTTTTAATACGGCCACATTTGCATTCACGCGTGTCACCACCCGTTTGCCGAAATCGTCGGCAAACTGTTGTCGATACCTGAAATTTGAGAGGCAAAATTCTGGGGGGTTTGGAACTACTCGTGGAAGTCGTTCACAAATAAACCAACCCAGCACACACACAGACATTTACACTAATACACTCATCAAACCATACACTTGTATGTGTGTCAAGTTTAAAAGTTCGTACTCCGCTCCAAAGGTTGCAAACGAAAACCAACTAAATCTCTAAACGCAGTGCTCACAAACAATAACCACGACAAAAGCCACACATTAGTCACACGCACTTACTAAACTAGCACCAGCACTCCGTTTGAATCACTAAGTTGACGCTCCCTCCGACTGGCCACGACATCCACGCCTGAATCAAACGCCAAGAGAACCACTGGGGTTTCTCATAATAAGTACTAGTTAAACAACCAGATAGCAGGGGCACATTTGCTAAAGACATAGTTGATATGAAGAAAATCAATTGAGTTCAAGTACAGGTCCTAGCGAAAAAAACACAAGAAATTTGAAGGGACAGGGAGGCTCATCGCCCATCCTGAATATTGTTGATCGCTCGACCACAAGAATTGCTCTCCTCTTGATTCCGTCGCTCGTGATCGCGCTTCTGATCGCGCAGGCACTCAACCCGATTTTCGTTCCAATCTTTGCACAGCCACTCGCAACCCACATCGCAAAAGAGCTAGATCCACAAACAATTAGCAGCTTCGAAATTCTGCAAATAATCAGGCGCTACAACCTGTCATGGTGTTATTTGACAGACAAAAATAATCAGCAAATTCTCGACATCACGTCGGCCTTCGCACCTCGCACTCGCCGCATTCCATCAGAATCCAAAGGGATCGAAATACGCGACGACCATTTCTATGAAGCCGTCGTGCCCTACGCAAACGAAATGAATCTGCACGTCGGATTGCAATGCGGACACAAACTCCCCAACCTAACGAGTCTAGAAGCATTCACATCCACTCTCTACACGCCATTCTACTTCGGCACGGTTCTAATGGTGCTACTTGCAGTTTGGATCGGTATGGCACTAATTTTGGAATCGATAATTGGTCTCTCCTTGCGAATCTTGGGCGCGTCAATTGACACATTAGCAGCGCTGATTTCAGAGCCATTTACTACGAAACAGGTAGAAGAAGCAACTAAACTTAGCTGGTGCCCAGCTGATTTCCGAACACTTGGAGGGAGTCTAAGCATTTTAATGAATCGCGTTATCGAGTTGAAGGACAAAAACAAAGAACGCGGTACAGAAGAGGGTCTCGACAGCCTGAAGTGGAAAGCACAAGCGCGTCAATTTCAACCAACCGAAGCTCGCGAAAAAGCAACCAACGCAGATTATGCCGCCGTCGAAAGCGGAGTGTTCGCTGTAAAGTTTGATAAGGAGCTGAGGTCAGCAGAGTCATCATACGAATTCGCAGTCATGCTTCTTGACGGAATACATGAGCTTTATGCCGACGTGCTCGATGCCGCTGCATTTATCAAAGTCGAGAAAAACCGCACAGTGACAGTGGAATCTTGTCTCGGTTTAGATGACGATACGCTACTTCTACTTCAAAAAGTCGATCATCGGGAATTCATTGACGAACGCAACATGTCGAAGAAAAGCGTTGACGTAGGCCCAATGCTCATCAAGAAATTCGGCTTTGAAGCGATAGCGACGAAAGACTCATTTGGACGCATAATATATTTTCCAATCAGTGCCGAAGGAAAACCATTGGCGCTCCTAGCAGGATTTATTCGCATCGGTCATAACCCTACGCCTGAGCGCATCCGCGCGCTGGAACGGTTCCGAGATAAAGCAATTGATCTCTACTGCGAACATCGACTACGTGAAGAAAAGAATGAAGATCGCTGGACCGACCCAGCAACGGGAATGGGCAACAAGACTTATCTTCAGGAACTAATGCCTAAACTTGTCGATCGAATGAAATCAAAAGGCAGCGGCAGCGAAGGCAATTTTTCGGTAATGATGATTCAGCCGAATTTCCAAACCCCGAGACTGGCAAAATTCCCAGCAGAAATGCACGATCGCTGGTTCTCTGAAATCGGAAAAATGATCACGGGACTGCTGCCGATCAGTAAGAAAACTACACCTGAAAAAGGCGCGACCAACTACATGATCCGCTATCAGGAGCACGTCATGGCCGTCGTTCTAGAAGGCTGCAATGCGAGCGCCGCGGTGAACGTCGCTGAGGGCATTCGCAATTCCGTAATCAGCAAATCACAGTGGTCTGGTGGCACAACAGACTTGTCAGTTTCAGTTGGCGTCGCCACCTTTCCCCGAGACAGTGATAGCAGTGAAGAGATAATCGCCAAAGCAGCAAGAACACTCTCCTACGTTAAAGAAAATCTTGGTGGCAATGCTGTTTGCGATTCTCAAAAAGTACCGGCCGACTATCAACCTCGCGAAGCGACCGAAATTCAAGGCACACTTGGTGTGCTCGACAACGTCGGTCTACTGCAGTCGATCGCTGGCAGTGACAAAAGCGGAGTGCTAATAGTCGTAAACGACATCGGGCAAAAATTTGTGAGCAGCTGGGTTGATGGAAGTCCGCGAAACGCCTCACTCGGGGACCTCGCAGGAATGGAAGCTTTGATCGAATTCATCACCACATTTAAAAATGGTAGCTATAATTTCCAGACACGCAACGTCCAAGAAGCAGGCACTTTAGGGTCTTTAGAGAGATGCTTGATGGAAGCTGCTTTATTCGAAGACAAAATGATGGCAGCACTGCGGATGATACCGACACCGGACCGTCTCGTGCGCGGCGTCGAGAATCCTGCCGGATGGCAATCAGCAGCACAAGATCCTGATATCGATGAAACAGAGATGTCGACGATGAAGGAATTATATGCGCTGGCTGACGGATCAAAGACCCTCTCCGCGATCTTCGGCAAAATGCCTCAACACTGCACCGCAATGCGATGGCGTGCAGCCGCTCTGCTCCTGCAGTATGAGCTAATGCAAATGAAGATTACAACCTAGCTTAATCGCTACTGGAACTTTACTTCTTGCGACGCACTGCACTTGATGCGGAGCTCTCATCAAACTTCTCTTTTTTGCGCACAGCATTTTTCTGATCAGCCACGGCGATGTCGGCAGGCTTGATGTTCTTAGTTACTTTAGCAACCTGCTCAGCGTGGTATTTCAGGTGCTCCAACTCATCAGTGCGTTTTCCAAAGTAAACCGCAGAGTAAGTCTTCAGGAAGGTTTCAAGCGCCTCTGGAAGCATTTCCGGCGAAGTCTTGCCATTCGCTCTTTGTTCATGCACCACATTCCTAACACGCTCGAGAAACTCAGTTGGTGTCTCAGATGGTGCCCGCGTGAGTCGCATGCTCTTTTTGATGTTCTTAGCCACCTTTTTGTAGAGGCGCCACTCTGGTCCTCGTCCCATATTGCCTTCGCGCCATCTTCTGTAGAGTGCGACGAGTACCTTAAACGCGACGACACCAACGGCAAGCGAAATTATTCCAGCGATAAGCCAGGCCACAACATCCGTTGCCTTGATATTGAATTCGTTATTCTTATCGAGACCAAGTTGCTTCTCGACTTCCTTTTGCGAATATCGATTTTCTCGTTGCTGCGATGGCAAAATACCATCGGGAGTTGCATCGAAAGGAACCCAACCGAAGTTCGGAATGAATACTTCAGCCCAGGCGTGAAGGTGCTTCATTTTGACTTCTTGCTCGCCCGAAATCTGATTCCACTCACCTGGAGAGAAACCAGTCACCATGCGAGAAGGAATACCGACGCATCGGGTCAGCACGACGAAAGAAGAAGCAAAGTCTGTGCAATTCCCTTTCTTCCGGTCGAACAAAAAGTCTTGAACCAAGTCCTTCGACTCCGCGTTGACATCGCGCATCTTATCGTATTCGTAATTGGTGCGCAGATAATCGCAGATCTGCTGACTCTGAACGAACCAGTTGTAACGAGGGTCAGAATTATCTTCTGCTAGTTTAAATAACTCTTCCGTCACAGTTCCCGGCAGCTGCAGATACTGCTTATATCTGTCACGAAGAGAATCTTCGACTTTGGCGCTGAGAGGCAGTTCTGCCCTCATCGCTTCAATTGGATAGATCGGCAGTTCGGTTTTCACCTTGATCTGCATATCTTTGTTCAGAGGCTTCGGCGCCGTTATGACACCAAACTGGTCGACATTGACTTTCATCAATTCCGCAGGCAGTTTAACTTCCTGCTCTATCCAACCACCTGGCACAACGACACCAATTGTTTTCGCCTTAACTTTGATTTCCTGCACTAATTCAACAGTTGGAAGAGTACTTTCAATTTGCAATGCATCAGCCATACCAACTCGGAAGATTGGTCTTTCAGTCTGCTCAAAAACGTATGGATGAACGACATTATCCTTTTTCTGTTTGTCATCTTCTCCATCGTCGCTGACTTTCGCTTGCTGCACCGGCTGTGGCGTTTCAACTCTGATAGGTTCAGTAGCACTAGTGTTGGCCGACAAAACTGATGGTTGCGCATTGGTATTACCAAACACCGACGGCTGTGAACCTCTGATCACTTGTTGAGGTGATGTCGGCATGACCACTGGTCCACCTTTGCGAATCACTCCCGCGTTCGGCCGACTGGCTTGAACAATTTTCTGTTCGCGCTTGATCTCGCCGTCCACGACTCTCACGGTGTCGAGCTTGGGAGCCTTCTTGTCCGGAGTCGAGCGCTTCCAGACACGACCATTAAACGAATCATAGACTTGACGACGCAAGAAGACCAAACGACGAGACTTAACAGTCAAGACGAGACGTTCATCTAAATCGTCAGATTTTCCTTCAACCCGAAGATTGTTGTCACCACCAATCGAAGGTTCAGCTTTTGGAGTGACATGAGGAGGCTTGGCAGCTTCTGATTCTTTCTGAGTTTTTTTACGGACTTTGCCTCTACCCTTTTTACCGCCTCCGCCATCGCCGGCACCACTTTTGTTCTTGCCGGTACCAGCGCCATCTTTGCCCTGTTTAGCAGAGGTCTTACCACCGTCTTTACTGCCACCATTTTTGCCATCACCACTGGCGCCGCCCTTGCCGTCTTTACCGTCCTTAGATTCACCAGATTTGGTATCACCTGTTTTGGTATCAGATTTACCGGGATGTGATTTTGCTTTTTCGTTGGCAGCCTTGTCTTTGTCGGCTTGCTCACCCTTACCTTTTAACTTGGCGGCTCTGTCTGCTCCTTCTTCGGCGGCCTCCTTCTTAAGTTTTTCCGCGTCTTTGGGAGCCTGCTCATCAGCATCCCTTTTCGCCTGCTCTTTTAGTTTTTCATCGGGAGGGGTAACCGGTTTCTTCTCGTCATCTGGTTTCTTCGTGCCAGACTTCGTGCCATGACCGGCTTCGGCCTTACTCGTTTCTTCGTCGCTCTTCTCTTTATTGAGAGCAAGCTTACTTGCTTCTTTCTTCTTGTCGTTTTTCTTATCTTTCGACTTTTTCTCCTCGGCACTATCAGCAGTGCCAGCTTTTTTCTCTGGTTTCCGCTTCTCTTTTTCAACAACGGCAGCTTTTTTTCGAGCTTCGCGGAGTTGCTTTTCCATCTCCAGTTCTTCTTTGGACTTCGGAGCGTATTTGCCCGTCATCGGCAGCTGATCAGGCTCCTTGTTCTTGTTGAACCATTCTCTGCCCGCATGAGCGCGACGTTCGGTTGAGACCGGAGGAGTTGCAGCCTTATAAAACATGTCTGTCAAATACTCGATTCTCATGGTCTTCGTGTAAGCCCAGACTTTATCGAGAAACTCATCTGCCCTAGGCACATAGATGAACATCGCCAGTGCCATCAGTGGTACAACGGTCAGAAGCAAAATCGTATTGCCGCGCGGCACCCGACGACCGGCAGTCTTCTGCAATTGCACTTCCGGAGCCGGAATAATCGGACTACTGAGCCAGCTTGAAAGCGTCCGCGACACGCAGTCGTAGTACATCATCACGGCGCCGAGAATCAAATAACCAAAAATACAAATTCCATAAGGCAGACCTTTGGCGACTGGAGCAGACAAACAAAGAAGAACTAGACCAAGCCCTGAAGCCGTGTTTAGATCAGACCTAGTCCTCATTGAAAACGTAACGAATACAAAAACACCGCAAAGAAAGTGAACGAAAGGCGAGACAAAATCAAACTCATCTCGCAACGGACCTGTAACTTCATGTAATCCATTGGCGCCGACGAGCAAGATCCCGACCCACCAGATGTACTTCAACCACGGCGGTTCGTTGTGCCTGAACTTGTAGCTCAGAAAACTGCCGATTACGATGAGCAATAGATAGGCTGCGGTCATCCACCAATCGGTTCGCACAAAGAAGCTGCTAGATGCTACGCACAGCGCCGCCATAACGAACACAACGGATCGTAATGCTTTCGAGTCTTCAGGCGCTTCTTGAACTGTCTGGGTTTCGCTCATAACGCCTCCAGATCCTTGTCCCAATCAATCCGCCCGATCACTTCACCAGACGTTGGTCCCATCACGCGCTTAACATCTTCTTGCGAACGTGCTTTTGTCTTTCTCAAAGAAGCAAGCGACAAACCTTCCTTCGCAACATTGCCATAAGCTTCTTCATCGAAGTCCCAACCATATGGAACAATGCAAAGTTCAATCGGACTGCAGATCACATCGCCTACACCAGGCTCATATTTCATCACTTGTTCCGAAGTTGGAATTAGAGTGATAACGTCTCTCTCTACCACACTGAAATCGAGGAAATCATCATCATCTTCAGAATTGGTTCTGAAGCTACCTGAAATGGTTTCAACCCGTGCCAAAATCTCTGAATAGAGATGAATACCCGGATTTATATTGTCAGGCAAATCGTACATCAAGGCTTCCATCTCTTTTGAGTGAAGAGGAGGGTTGAGATACAACTCGGGCAGTTGACCTTTGTGATAGCCGACATGACAGAGTGACATTGCAGTCTGCACAGCCAGTTCAAACTGTTCAGCATTTCGCCATGGCAATCGCAAATTCAACAACAAATTGAAAACCGGAACTGTTTCCTGATCGAATTCCCGTACTAGCATCACTCCTCGGCGAGCCGTTGACGGCCAGTGGACGTGACGCAGACTGTCACCACTTTTGTACTCACGAACGCTTCTGAAGCTCGTTGATTGATGGGTTATAGTACTGCTGTGAGTAGCAAGTCCCATCATCGATGCGACACCTCGCAGCCGTTCCATGAAGTTACCGGAAACCGCATGATATCTCGGATAAACCGTTACCGAGATATCCTTCTTTCCCTGACTGACTTTAATCGTTCTCGACCACCAAACAATCCCTAGCGGAAAGCAAGTGCTTATCTCAACGCCTTTAAGCAAGTAAACTCCACGTTTCAATAAAGGTGTAGGAAACTCAAACCACTTTTCATCATCCAACGATTCGATTAATACCGGATCTGGTGCCAAAATTTTCTCGAACGTTTTTCCATCGCGACCACGTCTGGCAACATCGACGTTGAGCCGAACCCAGCGAACCGGTATGAGCCAGGATAACGGTCCCAACACATTCCGCCGTTTCAATTTGATTACAACTGTCGTACCTTCGAGCGAAAGTACTTCTCCAGGCATCGAGCATTCACCGCTGATGTCAAGGAGAATTAATAGAGGAATCAATGCACCCAGTAACGCGGCACAAACGAATCCCGATGCCAACAAATAAGTCCACTCGTTGGCGACCAGTGCGCCAAAGAGATAAACCAACATTGCCGTCACCAACATCCCGATGAATCGGCTTTCCATAACCAGTTTAAGTCCACCAATTCCAATAGGAACGGTGACCACCTTTTCAGGCTTGAAATTCGATGGCTTAGGCTTCAGATCGACGGCAGGCGAGATGGGTTGCATGCCATCGCCAGGACCGTCTTGCGATTTTTTCTTCAGTCTGTGCATTACGCGCCGAGGACTCGACTTAATTAGGTACCGTGACGTTCTCCAGGACTTTCTTAATTATCTCAGTGTGGCATATTTTGCTGGATTTCACTTTCGGAACCACTCTGTGACCAAACACATAAGGTGCAAGGACTTTCACATCTTCAGGCGTAACATATTCGCGACCTTCGATGAACGCACAAGCTTGACTGGCTCTCACCAGAAGTTGACTGCCCCGAGGGCTGACACCAAGAACAATCGATGGATGATTTCTTGTCGCAGCAACGATGTTCACGATGTAATCAATTATTTTGTCGTGAACAAAAACTGTACGAATAGCGTGCTGCATCTCGATAATATCTTTCGTAGTCAACACGGGCTCAACGATAAATCCCCTTTCATCGAGACTTTTCCGAACGATCTCTGCTTCCTGAGCAGCGTCGGGATAACCCAGAGACAATGAGATCATGAACCGGTCAAGCTGCGCTTCAGGCAACGGAAACGTTCCATGGTGCTCAATTGGGTTTTGCGTCGCGATCGTAAAAAACAAATCTGGCAGCGGACGCGTAGTACCATCGGTGGTTACTTGTTTTTCTTCCATCGCTTCGAGCAAACTCGACTGCGTACGAGGTGTCGCGCGGTTGATTTCATCCATCAACAGGATGTTAGTAAAAATTGGACCCGGCATGAAATGAAAGGTTGACTCTCGCTGATCGAAGATGTTGACACCCGAGATATCGGACGGCAACAAATCGGGAGTCGCCTGAATGCGCTTGAAATTCGCTTGAATCGATCGCGCCAGACTTTTGGCGAGCAGTGTCTTTCCAACTCCGGGAACGTCTTCCAAGATACAGTGGCCGCCTGCTAACACCGCGACTACTGCCAGTTTGCAAGCACGCATCTGGCCTATCAACGCCCTGCCCATGTTCTCAACTAACAATTGAGACTTGGGCGCGAGCTGCATAATTGCCGGATTGGCCGCGGTCTGAGGTTTGGTCACAATCGCCTCCGCTAAACGCTAATACTGGGTTTTCATACCCAGGGCAGTTCTTGAGTTAAACATCTAAATAAGATGAGGTAGATTCCAGATCGCCTCCTGACAAATGGGTCTGCCCAGAAAAATTCTAATGGACTATAATCGAATTTCGGAGTTTAACGGTCAGGTACAACGTAATGTCTCAGAACACACGATTACTACTTATCGCGCTCGTGGTCATGGTCGTCTTTGGAATTTTCCTACAGTCGCTCATTGCCAGGTCCCTTCAAGAAAGCAATGGCGGCGACATTCAGAATAATTTGCCGAAACTTCCGTCGTCGAACATTGAGCCACTACCTGGCATTGAGCCGATTCCTGGAGCAGCACCACTTCTGCCAGATAAGCCTGGCGCGAAGGCGCCCGCTAAGGGCAAATAGCCGCATCTCAAAAGGCAATTTGCCCTGAGAGAGACTGTTCGACCTCTGGTCAAAGCGTTCATTATCAGACACCGAAGAGCATTGTCAGTCCGTTAAGGATCTGACGCCTGACTAATAATTTCCGAAGCTCCAGAAGTTTTCGCGGTGACATTATCAAGTTCATCTACTGCAGAACGCGCCTCAGTGGAATGACCTTCAGAAATATTTTTATTTTCTGACCCGACAAGCATTCCATTCGATGATGAAAGGTTCACAGCCACTGACGGTGAAACGCCCTCGGCGATCGCCACTGTTTCGTCAGACTCTGTGATTCTAAGATGTTTAACGAAAACATTGATGATGCATGCCACTGGCAGCGCCACTATGATACCGAGCATGCCATCGACGCGAGCACCGACCATGATGGCAATGAAGATAACCACGGGGTGCAATCCGATTACGTTCCCGATATAGCGAGGCGCGACGATGTTGTCCTTCGCCCACTGAAAAATGGAAAAAACAGCAAGCACGATCAGCACCTGAACAATACGATTACCGGGCACGTGGTCTGTTCCCTGGACAAGGACTGCAATCATCGTCGGAATTATTCCGACCGTCGGACCAATCACAGGCACTACTTCCCAAACGCCGAGAATGATGCCCAGAGCCAGTGCGTACGGTACGCCCAACGCTGAGTAGACGGCCACCATGAAGGCGCCAAACAGCAGACCTAGGACAATTTGTCCCTTGAAGAAACTATGCAAACTTCTATCGGCTTCATTCACAAACGCGAACATGCGCGGCCGAAATCCTTCCGGAAAAACGCCGACAATGTCTTTAGACATACGCGATCCGTCAAGCAGGAAGTAGAACGCCAAAATTAAAATACTCAGACCGTAAAACAACCAGGTTACCGTCGATGTAGCGACAGTAGTCAAATGAGTAACTAACATACCGGCATCGGGTTTTGGCGCAGCAGCCGCGACGTTCATCATGAGCTCCGATGGCTTCATGTAAATGTGTGCGGCGCTCAATTTTTTCTCGAGTGGAATGAGCAAATGCGTGAACCACTCGATGAATGTTGGAATTTGATCGAAGGTGGACTGAACCAGTTGGGAAAGTTGATATACCAAAAGCGGTATCACGATGAATGCACCAATGACAGTGGCTACACTACCAATGATGTATACGGCGAGCACAGAAGCAAATCTTGACTTAATATAGACTTCGAGCCAGTCAACCAGCCCAACAACCATATAACAAACAAAAACAGCAATCGAAAGAATGCGGAGAACATCGGAAAACATATAGGCTACTTGGACAGCTAAAAACGCTATCAAAAGACCCAACGCAATCACGACCATGCGTCGCTGAATTAGAGCCAGACGCAAATTCTCATCGGCATCGCCAGGTTTTAAATCAGACATCTAGCGATCGGCCTCCTCAGATCAAGTTTCAAAATCTTCAACAAATTCTTCTGATCCTATCTGCTATTCAGCGCTTGTTTCAAAAACTCGATACGAGATAAGACCGCACCACTGACGTTTCCGTCAGTCGTGTACTCTACAACCTTCTTGTACTCAGAGAGGGCATCTTCCCTTTTTTCCAGTTGCATGTCGATGTCACCGAGTAATTGATGATATCGAGCTTCATTTGGTTTCAATAACAGTGCCATTTTGACTTGTAGCTCAGCTTCGGGCAGCTTTGAATTGCGTTGCAAAATCTCGGCCAGCCGGTAACGAGATTCGACGTCCGATGCGTCCTTTTCAACTGCAGCCGTGAACTGTTTTTCGGCCTCGTCGTATTTTTTCAAACCATTGAGAATTATGCCGAGATTAAAGTGATAATCAGCTCGATCCGGCTTCAGCCGAAGCGCAATGCGAGCCTCCGCTTCAGCCTCCTCCCAACGGTTCAAGTCTTTCAAAACGACGGCGAGGTTATTATGATAAGCGCCGCCCTGCGGATAAAGCTCGATCGCCCGTTTGTAGAGAACGATCGCATCGTTAGGCTTACCTTCAGACTGCAGTTTTATAGCTTCCAAGTTAAAAGCACGCGCCTTGTCTTTGGCAGCATCAGTAGGTCCCTGCGCGCTTGCGACCGACGCGCTAAAGCACACGTAGAAAGCCAGCAAAACAGGAATACAAGACTTGCGCGATTTCATCGTTTGGCTGCGCCCCCAATTCGCATCTTCAGTATCTCAACTTAGTACTTCTTACCACGTTGGGCACCTGGCTCCCCCAACCTGGCAAAAACTCCGCAATAGCTACCCTGCGAGCGCCTGGAACCGACTGATAACAAGATCACTAGAAGCCTTCTCGTTTGAATGTCGGTACCGTTCAACTGAGCCCGGAACAAGACCTGATTGCACCAGCGTCGTCGGTGGTAACATATCACTGAGCTTTTGGGATAGGAATCAATGCGCAGCAGTCAGAGCAAAATCAAACCGGTCAGGACGTTTTTTAGAAATCTCACGGTCATGAGCCTTGTATCGTGTGTCACCATATCCGGTATCATGATTTCGCCGCCCAGTGCCTGTGGTCAAGCACAACACTGGGAGACTAAGAAACGCGCAGAATCTCAACGTTTAACTTCTTCTGCAATGAATTTTTTGAACACGAGATATATCAAAAGCACACCAAAGAAAGCAGAAAAGGGCCTGGACCAGGCCATCATCCTTTTGAAGAAAGCGATCGAGGCTGACGACACAGATCCGCTTCCCCACTACCTGCTAGGACTGTGCCTGAACATCCAGGGGCATTACGAGCAAGCTCTCGATATGTTGCGGCGTGCGTTTCAATTGGATCCAAAAGAGAAGGAAATTCTTCTCGCTACAGGTATTACGCAATACTTGAACGGTCATTACGACAAAGCAATCACGCTTTACGAAAAGCTGATGACCGAGAAACCGCAAAGTCCTGGACCAATTCATGCGCTTCTCGGATTCGCCTACATGCGGATGGGCAATTTCGATAACGCCGCTCGTCATTTCAGCCAGGCAAAGGCTTTTAACCCAGGTTCACCTCTTCCCTATCAAGGTCTGGCGATTTTAAATTACATGGGAGGTGACTTGACCCAGTCGCGACAAGCTGCGGAGCACGCCTTATCTCTGGGTGAATATCCGCTTTTACAGCTTTTACTCGCCCGCATCGAGTACCTTGAAGGCAACGAAGCTGGTGCCGAGTCGAGAATGAAACTCTGGAAGAAGCAGTCTGGAACAAAGTATGTTCCTCGCAGCATGATGATTATGGGTTTTTCGAAACAGCATGATTTTCGTTTAGACCCATTCGAAAATGAACTTTATGATTCTCCGGGCGCACTCCTGGCCCGCTCAATCAATGATGAGAAGAAAGAGAAGCGACGAAAGTCATACACGAAGCAAGGCAAAGTTGATGCGTCCCTGACGAAGACCCGCAAATTGATTGGAATTAACTCCTCAGACTATTTCGCCCTGCACGAAACAGGAATGTTGCAACTTTCGAATGGCGATTTCAAAGGCGCCGTCAGCTCTTTCCAGGACGTGCTCAGAATGTGCCCGAACTGTCAGATCGACTTCATCTATTTGGCCGAGGCCTTCGCAAAAGCAGGTAATCCTGATGACGCAAAGCGAAGCCTTGAATATTATACTAAGAACTATCCACGCCAGAATCTAGCGCCTCGCTATAAAGCAATCGCCACCGCCACTAGTACCATACCAGCAGCCAAGACACCTAACTCACCGACAGGTTCACAGAAGCCGCTGCTTCCCGGAGAGGGTCCACAAACGGACAGTGGCAATGGCGATTCGCAGGCGAAGGACTCACCGTTCTAAGCAAATTTAAATACTACGTCAATTAACAAGATGTATTAACTCCTATATCTCTGATTAGATGACAAAACATATACATATGCGATAGTCTGTGAAATCTTCGCCCGCCCCGTTATACAGGCTGAACGCATGACCACCGCAATAACCACTGCCGAAGAGACTTCCAGCTGGGTTTCTGATTTCGGCCCAATTCCATTCGAGTCTCTTGATCTGGAAAAACACCAGTACGAAGTGCGCAGCTATTGGCTGGCGGATTTCCGACTCAAAGCAATCACCGAGGCTCTGGCATTCGCAGCGAGATTCGAATCGCCTGAAGTCTTCGCAGCCTATCTGGACATCAAAGGCGACGAAGGATATGTCACATTCGAGATCAAAACGAATACTCGTCCTATGACTATTGCACTTCGCTATCAGGCCGACCGTTGGAGCGCTGTCGACGGCAGAGGTGCACATACCATTTTGAAAAACACGACGGCTGAAACTCCGGTCGTGAAGAGCCGCGGCGAGCTCACAATTTTTCATGCATTCCTTGATGCGACGCTAATCGAGAAGATTTGCATTGAACTCGACATCAATGTGGAAACGCAACCAAAACTTTTCACTAGAATCAACTTCAAGGAAAAAACCTTTTCCCTGGTGGCATCAGAAGATTCAATAGACTATTTTCCGCCACTAAAACCGTACAAGACCTCGATTATCCCTCAAAATTCAAAAACAACTGGTGAATCAATGAACGCACAAGAAGAACAAGCGGAAACCATTCAAACACAAACCGCTTCAGTTGAACCAGCCACGGAGCCGACTGCTTCTGATTCTGTCGATGAAGCCGCAAAAATTGAAGCAGCGAGAGCCGAGGTTGTTGCCTGGGCTGCTGCTCCGGCGGAACAATCCGCAGAGAACTCGGCTCCGGAAACCAAAACAGAAGTTTCGCCGGCCACACCGGTCGAGTCAGCGGCTGCAACGATCGAGAATGTTTCTTCCGACAGTCAAGTGAACACGGCAGATCCAATAGAAGTTGCGGCGCCAACCGAATCATCAGCTCAGCCTGAAGCCGAATCACCAGCGGAACAGACTGCACCGAGAGAAGTTGTCGCTTCCACACCAGTGGACGTTCAAGCAGAAGCCGCAAATCAACCAGAAGCCGCATCATCAACCGAATCAGCTGTATCAAAAGAAGAGGCAAAAACCGTTGAGACACCAGCGGCGGTGTCAGTTGATCTCACGCCGGCGGCAGCCCCAGCAGCAGAAAAAGAGTTCTTCACTCAGAACAAAACTGCGGCAAAGTCATCGGATGCTGGCGTTCTCGGAAAACTAGCTAACAAAAACAATGAGGACCGATCGAATCGCGACAATTCCGGTCGTCAAAATTCCGGTCGTGATAACGCCGGACGAGACAACTCCGGACGTCAAAATTCCGGTCGCGATAATGCCGGACGCGAAAATTTGAACTCAAACCGCAATGCGAATTCTACCCAAAACAGAACAAATTTTGCTCCGCAAAACAACCGTTCCATTGAGGCACCACGTCAAATAGAGAGCACTCCAAAATATCACACCTATTCACAGAGTGAAGTTGACTCATTGATCAAAAAAAGTGCTGAGAACGTGACGGCAAGCGTTGCTTCGAAGATCAACAAACAAACGAAAGTAGTCGAAGATGCCCTTAAGGATCATGATTTCGCATTCAAAAAAGCTCTTGAGCAAATTGCCAGACAATCTGAAACTGCTAATCAAAAGCTCGACAAGGCAGTAGCAGAACTGAATTCCGCAGCCGCTAAGCAAAAGGAAGAGTTTAAGGCTTCACTCAATACCGACATCGAGGAATTCAAGTCACAGATCAACAAGAAGGTAAATCAGGGCATCAAGTTGATTGATAGTAAGCTCGAGCAGGTCCAAGAAATCAAACCGCCGAAACAAAAGCCAGCATCGCCTCCTGCCCAAGCGCAAGCAACGAAAGCAGCGTCCAGCTCGAGCCCAGGTATCAGCGCCAATGCTCTCTACACAATTCTGGGAGTTGCCTTCCTGCTCATCGTCGTTAACTTCGTGATTCTGTACGGCATGTACGATCGACTCTCAAATCTCGAAACAGCTGCAAAATCCACACCTACCGCCAGTACGACCGATGTTCCAATTCCAGATTTGATGAAAGACCGAATCAAAGTGGATACTCAAACGACACCAACGCCAACTCAGCCTTAACGGATCCCCTGAGCTATCGAACAGGACTACAAAAGGCATCTTAGCGAAGCAAGTCCGTTTTTTTGAGATCACAAGTCAGCACCTATTCAGCTGGATACTGAAGACATCAGGCAGTTGCGGTCTTTCACGCCTTAAATTGATTCCGTTTGCACTGATACCGATTGCGGCACAAGATGTTTGGTAAACCAGATCGCGGATTGTGCTGCGACTTGATCAAGGGCACCGGGTTCCTCAAACAAATGCGTGGCATCCGGAATAATCTTCAACTGTTTTGGGCACTGTAAAAGCTCGATAGCGAGCGTGTTTAAGTCTAGTAGGGGCTGATCGTTTTGTCCCACAATCAAAAGCGTTGGAGCATCAACCAACGGGAGATAATCGGTCGCGAGATCAACGCGACCACCTTTGGAGACAATTGCTTTTACTGCAGAACTTCTTGCAGCAGCCGCAATCGCGGCCGCGCTTCCAGTGCTGGCACCAAACAAACCGATCGGCATCTCACAAGTCGAAGCATCAATTCCGATCCACTCGATCGCCTGAGCTACTCGATTAGCGAGAAGGTCGATATCAAAGCGCTTGTGACCGTTTAATTCATCAACGGTTTCTTCTTGAGAGGTCAACAAGTCGAGCATCAGAGTACTCAAACCAGCTTGATTGAGCTGCTGCGCGAGAAATTGATTACGCGGACTGTTGCGACTACTGCCGGTGGCGTGTGCAAACAAAACGATCGCTGGAGAGTGGAACGGGATACATAGGTCTCCGAAAATTCTGCCATTTGCCGTTTCAATATGTATATCGCGATCGAATGTCATTAGCTTGGCCCCGGTTGGATGTTTCTGGGACGGGCGATTTCTGCTCCAGTTCCCGAAACATTCAATTTCGAGCCTAGCGTCCCATGGGTTATCTGTTACTAAGTGTTTATTGCTGTGATCATTTTCGAGATCGAAAAAATTTTTCGGAAGCTTTCCGTTTTCGGAAATCGAACCACTGGCAAGCAATATTTATTTACCGAACACTTTCGGAACTGAGAGTAGCATTACGAAAGTTCGGCGAAAGCCCTCTTAGAAACCCTCAACCAGGAGACTCCTGATGGTCACAGAACTCGGACCCCCGACCGCGTTGAGCGATGTCGCAGCTCGCCAATTAGCAAACGCAACTAAAACCGTCCCGCAAATGTCGCGGATCACGCCACGGTGGCTCACACACTTGCTTCAATGGGTACCGGTCGAAGCCGGAATTTACCGACTGAATCGTGTCAAAGACGAATCGAAAGTTACGGTCGCCTGCTCGGATCGTGATGAACGTGTGCTTCCGGAGACATTCGTCGACTACGACGAACATCCACGGGAGTACATGTTGAGTTCGGTCAACACCGTCGTTGACATCCATACGAGAATTTCGGACCTCTATAGTGCGCCGTACAATCAGATCGCTGAACAATTGCGTTTAACCATCGAGATCGTGAAGGAACGCCAGGAAAGCGAACTGATTAATCACCCAGAATACGGTTTGCTTAACAACGTCATCCCCAGTCAACGCATTCAAACTCGCACTGGCGCTCCAACACCTGACGACATGGATGAGCTCCTTTCTACAGTGTGGAAAGAACCAGGCTTTTTCCTTGCCCATCCCAAAGCGGTTGCGGCGTTCGGACGAGAATGCACACGTCGGGGAGTACCACCACCGACGGTATCAATGTTCGGCTCGCAATTTCTCACATGGCGCGGCATTCCACTGATTCCTTCAGACAAGGTAGCCGTCAATGACGGTGTCACCAACATTCTCCTGATTAGAACCGGCGAACGGAAGCAGGGTGTAGTCGGACTATACCAACCCAACTTACCTGGAAATCAAAGCCCCGGATTAGCGGTGCGTTTCATGGGAATCAATCACAAAGCGATCGCCAGCTACCTCGTTTCACTCTACTGCTCACTTGCTGTCCTCACCGAAGATGCTATCGGAGTTCTCGACGGCGTAAGAGTGGACAAGTATCATGACTACAAATAATAACGGCTCAAGTTTGCCTGACGGTTGGCCGGACTCTGCAGAAATCGAACGTTTAGCAAACGAACTCTTTTCTGCTAAACCCGGCTCATCAAGCGGCAATCCAAACAACTACTCCCAGGTTTCGCCGACGGTCTCGACACCGCCAGCGGTGCCTGGTGGGTATTCCGATGTACCAGGTGGCATCACAGGAGTAGCTGAACACGTTTCGGCAGGTCATGAGACGGGCAGACATGTCCCGTTCCCGCAAAATCCGAATCACTCGACCTCCTCAACGGCTTTCCAGGGAAGACCCGTTGAACAAGTTTCCTCCGGCGGCTTCCACCAATGGCGGCCGCACACGGACCACCCAGGTGCTCAGGGAGAGCACTCGAGTGTGCCGACAGGATACTCACACGTCACGGGTCATCGCCCTGGTGGACTAACCGGTTACGCGGGTGACAGCGCAGTCGGCTCAACAGCAACACATACCCAATCCAGTCCTCATGGCGACTACTCTGGAGCGCCCTACTCCGACGTGCTTAGTCCCTATGGGCACAGTGGTCGGAGTTCTCTGAATGTACTGCCATTCGAAGATGAGTTGCACTCGTTTTATACAAACCTTCCTTTTAGCTCCAGCTTAACATCCGCACCATCTGCGGTACCAGTGGGAATTCCCATAGCGGGCGCGCAAACTGTAAAACCATTGGCGAGTGACAACAGTCAAAGACTTCCGTTCGACAATCTACTAGGACTAGCTTATGGACTGCCTGTTGACGATCTTCAGCAACAACTTTCTGCAAATACACTCCTAAAACCAAACCATGCTCCTGTAGCAAGTGCACCATCGGCGACACCATCGTTCTATTTTCTGGATTACGCTAATTCAAACTTTCACAGCGGCATAGTTCCGGTCTATGACCACAGAATTCCTTCAACAGTCGCTCAAGTAGGCGCGCCGTTCGATGTGTACAAAGTCCGTGCAGACTTTCCAATTCTTAATGAGCGAGTCAATGGAAGACCTCTAGTTTGGTTAGATAACGCCGCAACCACTCAAAAACCCTATTCGGTGATCGAGCGAGTGAAATATTTTTACGAGCACGAAAATTCAAACATACACCGAGCGGCCCATGAATTGGCTGCCCGCGCGACCAACGCATACGAAGAAGCTCGTGAAAAAGTTCGCGGTTTCATAAACGCAGCGTCCGTCAAAGAGATCGTTTTTGTTCGCGGTGCAACAGAAGCAATCAATCTGGTCGCTCAAAGTTGGGGCAGACATAACATAAACAAAGGTGATGAAATCATCATAAGCTGGCTTGAACACCATGCCAATATCGTTCCATGGCAAATGCTCGCCAACGAAAAGGGCGCTCATCTGAGAGTTATTCCTGTCGATGACGATGGCCAAATACAGCTGGAAGAATTCGGAAAGCTCCTCGGACCCAAGACAAAATTAGTGGCATTCACGCACGTCTCAAATGCGCTGGGAACAGTCACCCCAGTTCGACAGATGATCGAGATGGCGAGAAGTGCGGGCGCGAAGGTTCTTCTGGATGGTGCCCAATCAGTTTCGCACATGAAAGTCGACATACAAGCGCTCGATCCTGATTGGTTTGTCTTCTCTGGACACAAACTATTCGCCCCAACCGGCATCGGTGTTCTCTACGGGAAGGAAGCGCTGTTGAATGATATGCCACCTTGGCAAGGTGGTGGCAATATGATCAAGGACGTCACCTTTGAACGCACTGAGTACCATAATTCCCCAGAACGTTTCGAGGCTGGTACCGGCAACATAGCTGATGCAGTCGGACTTGGCGCAGCAATCGACTATTTAAATAAGATCGGAATGGACTTCATACAGCAGTATGAACATCAATTGCTGCTATACGCAACCAGACTCTTGAAGGATTGTCCGGGGTTGCGAATAATTGGAAACGCCGCCGAAAAGGCTGGCGTCCTCTCATTCGTCTTAGACGGTTACACCACTGAAGAAGTAGGCACTGCACTGAGCAAAGAAGGTATCGCTCTCAGATCGGGACATCATTGTGCTCAACCAATCCTTCGTCGATTTGGTCTCGAGAGCTCGGTGCGCCCATCTTTCGCGTTCTATAATGTTTGCTCAGACATCGATGCATTGGTTTCCGCCGTTGAAAAACTGGCGAGTTCCAGAAACTATTCAGCCCAAAAACACATTGCAATTTAGATGGAATAAAGTTGGTCCGCTACTGAGATGATGAAATTTCACTTGTGCAGGTGCCGTTTCCTGTGACGATGAAACTTCACTTGTGCAGGACTCATTTACTGTGTCGATGAAATTTCGCTTGTGCAGGACTCGTTTACTGTGATGATGCAATTTCACTTGTGCCGAAACGTTTCCTGTGACAATGAAATTTCACTTTTACAGAGGCAGTCTCCTGTGACGATGAAATTTCACTTGTGCAGGGCCGTCTCCTGTGTCAATGAAATTTCACTTGTACAGGACCGTTTCCTGTGACTATGCAATTTCATTTGTGCAGAACCGTTTCCTGTGACTATGCAATTTCATTTGTGCAGAACCGTTTCCTGTGACTAT
>CAZRMH010000011.1:0-16223 GCA_964600935.1 uncultured Candidatus Obscuribacterales bacterium | reverse complement strand
GCAATTTCACTTTTACAGGTGCCGTCTTCTGCGGGAATGCAATTTCGCCTAGACAAGCGCCGTTCCAGGTTATGCAATCTCACCTACTCTAATCTCGCGCCATAAAATAAGGTGAGTCGCCAATCGACAAAATTCGTCCAAAAATTCGCGAATAAATTGAACTTTCCCTCTCGAAATTTCGTTTATCTAAGTAGGACACCGCGCAGGAGTTTTGCTAATGAACGCCGATTGGAAAATAATGATCAAAACAGAACCCGGTTGTGAACAGCTTCTGTTCGAATTGTGTTTTAGCAACGGTACTTTTATTTGTACATGCGGTCACTCTAAATATTATCGAATCAAGGGCCGTCGCAATGTCTACCAATGCGCGGACTGCAATAAGCAACTCTCTATAACCGCTGGAACGTTCTTTCATAAGAAGAAGCATAAGTTAGTGACCTGTTTTGCAGCACTGCTAGCTGTATTAGAAGGAAAGAACATCACCGAGTCACAGCACAGAGAGGCACTTGGGTTGAAGGAGTCAACAGCATGGCGCTGGTACCAGCAAATCCGCTTGTTTCTGCTGATGTTTATTCCGGACGATGAAACCATAACCGTAGATAGGGAACTGCTGCAAAAAGTACTTTTTCGACGCAGTGTAGAAACTCCTGCAAAAAATACTCAGAACGATCGCAACTTCTCGGAAACTCTGCTCGAAGCTCGCAGCGAAATTGAAGATCGCTCCGCATCGGAAACAATTGAATTTGTTGCTGACAGGTATCGCGGAGTGAGTGAAAAGTACTCGCAACTCTACGCAGCGGAACATCACTACCACAAACGCAAAGCGCATATCAATGGAGAGCCTGCTGAGTGCAATCCTGCGCGCCGGACCGTTAGGCGTCAACGATGTGGTCGCCTACTCATCACCGAGACTGATCAGACTCCCCAGAAGCCGCCTGACGGCATGAGTAGGGTCTACCGCGAACAGAAAGCCGAGGCACCGAATGCGGTATCAGCCATTAACCGTCGTATCATACGGTCTAGTTTAGTTTGACATAAAACAGGTGAACAGCGATTGGTTAGCCAGCTTTAGCTATAGCTTTGCACTTCTTCCAGTTGCTGCGGTAATGCAGTTTCTTCCAAGTGCCCTCTCTTTTGACGAAAATGTCGGTGCAACGTGATGACATAGTTTCAGGAGCCTTACCTCCCACAGTTTTCACCGCTTCGAAAGTGACTACAGCCTGATCGCCATGGACCTGAGCATACGGATGATTGATCGACAATGAAACGATCGGCGAACCTCCGGAGTGAGCGGCATTCCACCGACTCTTCATATCTTCTACAACTGCTTCTTTGCCAACGATTAGTTTGTTTCGCTTCTCATCAAAGGTCGTGGCATCTGAATCGATATACTTCGAGTATTCTTCGAATTTTCCTTCGGTGTAGAGGTGCGACATCAGCTTGAGCGTCTCGATTACTCGCTCTGACTCCGCACATGCGGCGTGAGGATTGTCGCAAGAAACCTTCTTGTAGATTTCTTGCTTAATATGACAGTGTGCGCCGTCAGCGCTGTCTTTGGCTGAAAGTGACTCTTCGGAACTATGATTAGCGGTTTCGGTGGAAATTCGTTTTTCAGCATCCTTCAAGTCAGCTGCCGATGCCAGTTGGCAGTTGAACAAACCAAAAACTACTGCAAGAGTCGCTGTCCAAGCGAGTGTTACAAGTCTTCCACTTTTATTTTTCGCCATTTCAATGTCCTCTAAGCCCAGACTTTAGCCATCGGTATATCTACCGTTGCTGAAGGTCGATCAAACGCAGATCGCTTACCGCCCTTTAATAATAGATGCCAATGTCTTGATTGTCACTCATTTATCTTATGCAAAAGCATGGTTTCTTATCACATTCTCATCTTCCGATCGCACCCTCGTCACATTTAAGAATGTAAAACGACTCGCAGCCTCTATCTCACGCGTCTGAGCGCATCTTCGACGTCACTCAAGTTCCTGTCCGTATCGCGCAGGTAGGAATTAACAACATCGAGTTGCCGACTGTACTCCGCGATTTTTTGTTGAAGGAGATCCGCACGTTCTTTCAGGTGCGCTCGCTGATCGAGAAGCGCATCGCGGGTCTTATTCAGACTGTTCGTAACTTCTAGGTTGCTGTAAGCATGGACATAGCCGACCGACCAGGAGGATACGATCACTAGCATCAACGCTAAGAGCTTCAGAGCTTTTCTGGCGTTCACTACACAATAACTCCCGAACCACTTGTCTACATGATAGGTCCATGCAAGGACAACGATCAAGTAGAGTTTAAACTGCGCACGTGAACTGTTTACATCATTCGTTTGAATATTGCTTAGTACAGCCCTGAGCACGGGAGATTTGCTCGGCGCGCTCCGATATAATCCAACGCATCTCTGAGCTCATCAAAACTGGAATTAGCCATAATGCAATCGACTAACAAACCGGCAAAATCAACCGACTCCGAACAATTCGAACTGCTCACTCAGAATCCTATTGCCAGAGAGCTAATAGACCGCGCAATCGAATTAGCAATCGCAGAAGATCTAGGCATCAACGACATTGTCGATTTGACCTCCGACGCTATTATCGCAGCGGATTCATTGACTTCGGCAGTAGTTCTATTGAAGGAACCTGGAGTAGTAGCCGGGCTTGATATCTTTGCGATGGTGATGAGGCGTTTCTCACCGAAAATCAATGTCGAGCTCTTGATTGCTGAAGGTTCCTATATCCCGGATGAGAGCCTCCCACAAAAGCCGAGAGAAATCATCAGACTGTCTGGCCCTTCCGGGAAAATTCTGGCAGCTGAACGCCTCAGTTTAAACCTTATACAAAGGATGTCCGGTATCGCCACATTCACGAAACAATTTGTCGATAAGGCAAAACCATTTGGCATTAGTATTCTGGACACGAGAAAAACCACTCCCTGCCTGCGTGTGTTCGAAAAATACGCAGTTCTTTGCGCCGGTGGAGCGAATCATCGCATGGGTCTCTACGACAACGTTTTAATCAAAGAGAATCACATCCGCGTTGCCGGTGGAATCAGCAAAGCCATTGAGGCTGTGCGTAAAAAGTATGGCACGGGTAGCGGCAAAGGTCAGCTCATCGAGGTGGAAGTCACCAATATGGCCGAGGTCGAAGAAGCGCTTGCCGCCGGTGTTGAGAAGATGCTGCTTGACAATATGACACCGGAAATGGTGCGCGAGTCAATCGCTAAAATTCAGAAGAAGAGCAAGATTGAGGTATCGGGTGGAATAAACCAATCCAATATCGATACATACCTAATAGAGGGTGTCGAATATATATCTATTGGTGCCCTGACACACTCAGTAAAAGCGATCGATCTCAGCCTTGAAGTTTTAGAAATCACCTCCGGCACGAACTAACACGAACCCGCTATTTGAGCAACTCTTCGCGGTCCTTGTCGTTGTTGAATGGACAGTTTTTTGCACAAAAAACCGTCTGCCCATCAGTGTTGGCAAGAAGCTAAATCTACTTAAGAATGGCTCGTGTCAACCTGTTCAAAAGACGCGAACTGCACAAACCGTCATATTTCCAAGCTTTCCGACAAGCTATATTCAATCTAGGTAGGACATATTCTCATTTGGTACTTGTCGGTATACACTTATGTGGTCTTCAGTTTCTCTTCATCTTTCTGTAAATCTCAGCTGCGAACAGTTATCGCGGTTTGGGATGTCCCTTGTCCTACAATTTTCGGAGTTCCTGAAAATGGACGAAATCACCCGAGTTTTTATTGCCGAACAAGACGAGCCAGCGCTCATCTTTTTGCACCTGTTTCTCGATCAATTCGACGACATTGAAATTGTCGGAAGCGCAGTCGCAAAGACTGAACTTGAAGATCAGATCCGCAGAGCCAAGCCTGACGTCGTCATCTACAACTTACCGACCACGTCGGCGAGCCTTCCAGCTCTGATCAGCCAGCTCAAATCGAGACAATCTTGTCCCGCACTGGTGTGCATCAGAGAGGGCAATTTCCTTCCGCTGGAAGGCACCTTCAAGCAAACGCCTGAAGCACTCTTGCCGTCGTACACAACCACAGACAAGTTGTTGGAAACAATTCGTCGCTCCGGAGCCAAGTATCGAAGCACGGCAATCGAAACACCGCTTTTGTCAAAAGCCGGTTAACGCCTAATTTTATTGGATCGAATGGTGTCGTCCTGATTCTTCGGAATCGGGACGACAACTTTTTATAGGTTTAAAATAGGGGGTGAAGGACGGTTTATCAGTTGATCACACCCATCACAGCGATTTGTCTCTCACTTTTTGGACTACTGATCGGGCTTGTCGCCGCGAGGCACGGTTTAACGCGAGCGCTTTCCAGAAGTGGTGCTCACCTTTCCGAGTTAGATGCGTTTTTCGAACAGCTTCCGGCAAGCACTGCAGGTAGTATCGCCGGTGGCATTTCTACGCCGGCGACGGTTTCGCCAGCAGCAATCGCAAATCCACCAGTCTTACCAGTTTCACAAGCGACCGATTTGATTGAGAACGCTTCCACCTCAATCTCAGTTAGCTCGAATTCGAGTTCCCCTGCAGTCTCGATTCCCGCTCAGAATGCAGCAACATCGCAGCCGGTCACTATCTCAAATGTCGCAACCCCCTCGGTCCGTGCAAAAGGCACTGCAACCGCGTTTCCACTTTCGTCATCACTGTCCGAGACTTCGAAACTGCGCCCCGCCGAAATCGCCTACCTCGTCCGAGGAGGCGACCTCACTCACACGTTGATAGTAGTAGTCGTCGATCTGATTCAACGTTCGCTGAAATCACAAGACTCGAGCTTTACTGACGGACTGGCGGACTACGAAAAAAACATGTGGAAATTCGTCAGTCGCTCCGTCAAAGATTGGGCGAAGGACAAAATTCTGGCCGGCGCGCAAAACCCAGTCGCCATCACGCGCAGAATGTTTTTCCTTTTCCACTTTGTTCGCACGTCCTTGCGAGGATTGTTGGCTGAGACTGTTGCCGACCCCAAGCGTTTGAAAAAATACTTTTCGCCTGGGGGAGTCTTGCGTATCATCGCGGACTTCACGAGTTCCGGCTACAGGCAAGCGTTTCAAGACGAACTACGTCGTAGTCTTTTGCGACGCGGATTGCTAGTTCCTGAAAAAACTCGCGAACAAATCGGTCGATATTTTTTCGTAATTGGGGTGGTGGGGATAATTTCGACACTGGTAGTCTCCTTTCTGTTTTTACCGACAAGCGGAGTGGCGTTCGTCGCCTGGATATCGACTCTGATTGCTGGTGTCCTGGGCAGAGCGCTGCTGGCTTTGCGACACTTGATTCCGTTTTATGAAGAACTGGCCGTGGTGGCAGAGCAAATCAGAAGAAAAAGTTTTCGCCTGGCCATCGTAAAGATGGTTTTAAGGTCTGTTAATGCAGTCTCCTGGCTAGCCTTAGTTCTTGGTGTTTCCATTTCAATTGCCACCGGGTTTGGTATCATCAAGTTGATTTACCCAGCCGCCGATATTTCAATTTTTTACGCGATTATCGCTTTGGCGACGGCGCACTTCGCGATCGCCGACTTTATTTTTAGCGGCGTCAAGCTCAACATTCAAGAATGTCCGACAGCCCTTGCCGAAAAGCAATTGGAAGAGATGCGTCAGGAATTAGAGCATGTCAGCCCACTCGATACCTTCACGACCCTACTTTCGTCTCCCGACTATGACCCAAAATTTTCAAAAATATTGGCTCTATACGGAGTTGAGACGTTATTGATTCTTATTTAGATCTTTTATCGGAAGCTGGTAGAGAAACCCTCATGGCGGGGAAGAAAGACGGTATATGTCGCGTGATCTCTGATCACAAAAGGCTAGTCGTCCAAAAATGTCCAGAAACGGGCTCAAACCAGCATTCCCAGGAATAATCACCGGCGCCTCAACCGGTATAGGTCGGGGATTGGCAATAAAACTGGCATCCGAGTACCGCGCTCGGCTGGTGATCAACGCCCGCAGTGCCGAAGCCCTTGCCGACACCAAAAGAGCAATCGAATCCCAAGGCGGAATGTGCTTCACCGTTGTCGGAGACATTTCTGACGCGACCGTCCGGGAAAAACTAGTTGAGACTTGCATCAGTAAATTCGGCGGAGTCGACCTGCTGGTCAATAACGCCGGTCTGGCTACTCCGGGACTGGTGTCGAACCTGTCGACAGACGCATGGCGTCAAGTTTTTGAAGTAAACTTTTTCGCTTGCCTGGACAGCATTTATCGAGTTTTGCCACAGTTTAAAATCCAGGGTTATGGCAAAATCGTCAACATCTCCTCCGTGGCTGGCAAAGTCGCGTTCGCCGGCAGCGTCTGCTACTCAGCCAGCAAATTCGCATTGACAGCAATGTCTAACGGCATGGCAGCCGAGTTTGCCGGTCAAAACATCGACGTTCTCACTGTCTGTCCGGGATGGGTTCGAACTGAGTTCTTTGAGAAGAACGCTGTGGCAGCGGTTAAGAACCCGACGTTAATCGCTCAGGAAAATAATTTGAAAGGCTGGCTTATGAGAGAAGTTCTCTCGATCTCCACCGAGCAAGCCGTCAACGAAATTGAGACGGCCCTCAAAAAGGGGGGCAGTCATGAATTAGTGATGACAGCTCCCGGTAAATTGGCAGAACGCATTCAGGGCGTCGCACCGCATCTTATCCAGGCTATCAATCGCAGACTGCCGCTCGATGCGCTCGACAGCAGTGCACGCACCAAGGAGACATCAACAACCGCATGAGCTCAGAGTTATCGCCTAGACCTGATTTCGACATGGACGATTTCCTCGAGAAAGTCTCAGGCTACCGTTATGAACTTCGAAAAGAACGCCAGGTCAAACAGAAGGTGAAGGCAGCAATGTCGACACTCGGTGCAGCCGTGGTTCATTTGTGCCAGGTAGTCGGCGAACAGTTCAAGGAAGAAGATGGCATTCAGGGCAAAGCGCCCTTACTGTCCGCAGACTTGCTTGACGACGCCGTTCTGATTAAATCAGGCAAACGCCATCTCACTTTCATGACTCTATACGGAGTCGGCAGCGACCGTGAACTACCCGGTGCCCGCGAAGACCGTTGCGGTCAAATCGGCGCTTACGCGCACCTCTCCGATCAGGAAAAGGCGCCGCTCGGCTCACGATTGATGATTTACGGAAACGGCGATATTTCAGACGGCAAGCTCACCTGGAACCTCAGCGAGGGCATCCAGGGATTCATGCCATATTTGACCAAGGTCCTGGGCCGCTATGTTTTTCAAATGGACTTATATTGGCAGAAAACTGAAAATATGCCGGCGCCATTTTCCCGTGCGCACGTCATCGAAGGGACGTTGTATATCGATGAACTTCGCCGCATGGCTGTTTCATTTACAGTCGAAGGTCCGGATGATGATTAAGGAAGATGGTCACGGACCAGGCTTACTGAAGTGACGGTCTCTAGTAGTGACCCTACTTAGTCGTTTCCGGCATCCCTGTGGCTGACATCTTGTTCGTTATCTATAATGCAAATAGTCTCCTCTAAGTGTTTCTCTGGAGAAGACGGTTTTCACTCCTTCAAGTGAGCGAGCTTAAGTGGCAGAACTAGAACTCACAATTCCTTTAAAGAGTACGACCTGCAAAGTTGGTCTCAGCGCGATGACACTTCTGATGCCGCTCTGGGCGATCGCAATTCCATTTTGCCTGGGAGTGGCGACTAGCATGGTGCTTCGTGACGCCACTCGCATGACGCCGCTTGTCGCCATTGTTGTCTTTAGCACCTTAACTCTGATCCCCGCGCTGGCTGTGGCATTAGCAGCGTTTTTCGAGGACGATTCACTGCTCGTCAGTAAAGAAGGTCTGGCATTTCCCTCGCGAATGCTCTATCGGCTAGGGTTTCGCGGTGGACGCCACTGGCAGGACTTACAGGCTGCAACCGTTCAACTCGCTCCTGATTCGGGGAAAACGCCTAAAGGACAGATCAATCTTTTTTTCAAATCCGGTGGTGCCACCTCAATCAAAATCGACAAAATGAGCCAGAGTGATTTAGAACAATTTCTCCTCGCCATCGAAATCTGGGGAGTAAATTGCGAACGTTCGCCGGAATTGATTCAGTTTCAAGATCAGTATCAAAACGAAAATCGTGGTGTGGAAGCGCTCAGCTATACGCAGATGTGGGAAGAAGAACTGAGCCGACGGTTTTCCAGTACATCATTCGTGCCCCTCGAACCAGAGCATAAACTCAAAAATGGCTCGATGAAGATCATCAGACAATTGGCGTTTGGCGGATTGTCGGCTATCTATCTGGCACAAGAAGGTCAAAAAGGTGTGGTCGTCGTCAAAGAGGCGGTAATCCCTGCAAACGCAGATGAACAGTCACGCGCCAAGGCGCTGGAGATGTTCGAAAGAGAAGCGCGTTTTTTGGTCAAACTGGAACATCCGCAAATTGCCAGAGTATATGACCATTTCCAGGAAGACGGCAGAAACTATCTAGTTCTCGACTATATTCGCGGACAAGACCTGCGCCAGTTGGTAAAACAAAATGGTGCTCAGGCTGAGGAAAAGGTGGTTGGTTGGGGAGTTCAAATCGCCGATATCATGGATTATCTTCACACTCAGTCACCGCCAATGGTGCACAGAGATCTGACACCAGACAATCTTGTTTTAGATAACGATGACAAAGTTATATTGATTGATTTTGGTGCCGCAAACGAATTTGTCGGCACTGCAACCGGAACACTGGTGGGCAAACAAGCATACATTTCACCTGAACAGTTGAGAGGGAAAGCATCGACGAAAAGTGACATCTACGCGTTTGGAGGCACTCTGCACTTCTTGCTGACTGGCGCAGACCCGGAAGCTTTGAGTGCATCAAGACCGAAGAAACAAGTGGAGACGGTTTCGTCTGCCGTAGATGACCTGGTCGCCCAATGTACTGAGATGGAAGAAAACGACAGACCACCGAACGCCGCACAGATTAAGGCCGTGCTGGCAAAATTACACGAGCGCAACAAAGCAACCGAAACAGAAGTAAAAACAGGTTAACTCAGCATGGGTACAGATCTCGTTCAGTATCACGTCAAATCAAGTGAGATTGCAAAACCTCTGGATGAGGAGCTGCTGATCGTTTACCGTCCATTTCATAACACTGAGAAGTGGGTTGAAAACCGGATTGGTGATGTCAGCGGATATAACTCGTGGAAACCCTGGATTGCACTCGGTTTCGTGATCGCGTTTTTCGTGTTCGGTGGACCGCCGATGGTGTTCGACGCGCTTAATAAAGTCGCTGGGGGTCCCAGTCTTCCAGATGTAAGCAATGTAGCCAGCACCGCGGGCAGTGCGGCGATGGGCGGTGCAGTTGGCGCAATCGGCAGCGGACTGGCATCCACTGCGATCAATTCAGCAGCACCGGTCGCATTGACCAGCGCCAAAGTTTTAGAATGGTTTGCCATCGCTGCTGGTGCTGGTATCTTGGGTGTCTTTGCGCTGGTGCAAAGAAAACCAACCCACATCCTGCTGAATGCAGATGGGATCGCCTGGGAGTGGCAGCGTACGGCTATGAACATTGGAAGAATGATTCCATGGGCGGCTGTCACCCACATAGGGCTCAGTTATCCGGAAAATAGAACTTCTCCACAAGACTGCTTGCTGACCTTTTCGACCGCGAAAAATCCACGAGCAATGGAGATCAAACTTGGTGGTATCGCCACTACTGCAGATCGCGAAAACTTCCTCAAAAGCCTTGAGCGGTGGGCTCCCGATGTTTCAAAAGATGCTGAAATCTACGACGTTCTAACACCGCCACCCGATCATAGTTACACGGAACTCTGGCTTCAAGCGCTTTCAGCACCGCCCAAACGCGAAAGACTGACGCCGTTGAACAATGGTGCGATTCTCGTGACAGGAAACTATACCATCGTAGAACAGCTCGGTGTCGGTGGTCAGGGCACCGCTTACTTGACGAAAACAACCAGCGGTGAGTCGGTAGTGCTCAAAGAATTCATTTTGCCGGTGTTTGTCGATATCAATGTTCGCCGCCAAGCTCTGGAACGGATGCAAAACGAAGTTCAGATGCTGAAGAAACTCGACCACGACCGAATTGTGAAATTGAAAGACTTCTTTATCGAAGACCACCGTGGCTACCTCGTGCTGGAGCTCATCGACGGAGACTCATTGCGCACGCTCGTCAACCGAAACGGAAAAATGAGCGAAGCCGCGGTTGTTTCACTGATGGAACAAATGTGCGACATGCTCGAGTATCTGCACAGCTTGTCACCACCGGTAGTGCATAGGGACTTTACACCAGACAACCTGATTCTTGGCCACGATGGCATTTTAAAACTTGTCGATTTCAATGTAGCGCAACAGAAAGAAGCAACGTCAACCGGAACCGTAGTGGGGAAACATGCATACATTCCTCCTGAACAGTTTCGAGGGAAACCCTGCTCGCAGAGCGACATCTACGCGATGGGCGCTTCTGTTTTCTTCCTTCTCTCGGGCAAAGATCCTGAGCCGATAACTTCTTCCCATCCTAAAGAAGAATGTCCTGAGGTCAGCAACGGTCTCGACATAATTATCGCGAGAGCCACTGCTCTCGATACCAGTTACAGATACCAATCAGCCTCGGAGATTCGGAAGGAATTGCAGGACATGGTGGCAGCTGCAACCTGAGAACGAACGTAGCAACCAAGAGCAGTGGCGACATTCTTTCGTCAGCCATCACCAATGGTGACAACGGATGGGCTGTCCGCTCTCGGATTTCGAACAAAATCGGCGAATTAGATAGACTGCAGATCAGACGAAACTATTCGACCGGAAAATCTTCGCGTTCCAGAAGTGCCTCTATGCGGGCATCTATTGCACTGGCTTCGGCTTCGCGATCGGTTTTTCGTAACAAATCAGCGTAGTTTTCGAGACAGGCTATCACATTGGGATGTTCAGGACCAAGTGCAGCCTTGAAGATCTCAATTGCTCTCAAATAGAGCGATTCTGCTCGGACGTGTGTGCCGTGAATATCGTATAAAACGGCTAGTGCGGCCAAACTCTCGGCGACTTTGGGATGGTCCGGGCTCAACAGTTTCTCTCGGATGCCGAGCACACGGCGAAGCAATGGTTCTGCCTTGTCGTAGTCTTTGTCGTCAGAGAAAAGGTCTGCCAATCGACACAGTGTCGTCGCCACTTCAGGATGCTCACGACCATAATAGGATTCTTGAGTTTTTAACACCTGACGAAAAATATTTTCTGCATCGGTTTTACGATTGTGCTCTGCATACAAAACGCCGAGATTGTATTGAATTTCTGCGACTTCGAGATGATCGTCACCGACAAAACGTTGGCGAATCTCAAAAGCGCGCCTATAAAGCATCTCGGCTCGGTCGAAACTGCCAATGATTCGATATAGTTCTGCCAAATTATTCATTGCTGTCGCCAGCGACGGATGTTCGAAACCGAGTGATTTTTCCTGAATCGACAGAGCCTGACGAAAAAGTGGTTCGGCCTCTTCAAGTCTGGTCTGAGCCATATAGACCATTGCCAGATTGTTCATGGCTGAACCAACTTCCGGATGATCCACAGCCAGCGCTTTGTTTCGAATGTCGAGAGCACGTACCATAAAGCTCTCAGCTTCGATAAACCGGCTCTCGTGATAGAGCAACAGACCAATCGAAGTGAGATATTCCGCCAGTTCAGGATTTTCAGCGCCAAGCGATGATTCCAACTGAGGCAGCAAAGAAAGCAAGGCTTCAATGTTTTCGTTCATGATGCTGTAGTACGCGCTAACCCTTCTCCGAGCTTATCATGATCCCTACCCCGGCGGGCACACTAACAAAACCTGCTGCTAAGCCCAGCGCAGCACCCTGCAACAATTCATAAGGTCACTGCTCTATTGGCTAGTTCTATCGCGAGCCCCAACACGGCTGTGAGTTAATTCCGTGTCGTTCCAAAAGAAAAGACCAGGTCTCGAAAGAAACCTGGTCTCAAATTCTTTAAGAGCTCAAGATTACTCTTTCTTGTCAGCAGCTCTGTCGATCGCTGCCATTGGGTTGACGGCTTCAACGACGTCTTGAGTAACATCAACGCCTTTCTCGAGAACTTCTTTGCCACCGGCATAGACCGAGTTGGCATCAACGATGAGATCAAGGCCTTTTTTCTTGGCTACGGAGCTAACTGCTTGAACAAGACGCTGGGTATCTTGCAGTGTGGCTGATTGAACCAGTTGAAACAATGCTTGTTGTTTCGCGGCCAGTTCGGTTTGAACTTGCTTTACGATTTCCTTGATTTCAGCATCAGTCTTTTTATCGGTCTTAGCTTTTTCGATTGCCTTTTGTCCGGTTTCGATATCGCGACGAAGTTGACCTTCGGCTTGGTTCTTCAGTTGTTCAGAATCACCAGCTGGTGATTTCGCTTTGACTAGAGCGAGGTTGAAGTAACCGATCTTAACGGTGGTGGCAGTTGCGGCTTTCTGTGCGAATGCCGGTGTGCTGACAGCAGCAGAGGCGACGAGCGCAAGAGCGAGAGAAAATAGAGTCGTACGATTGAAGTGCATGGGGTCCTCCACCATGGAACGAAAGAAATCCGGACATCTGCGCATTATATGAACACGGCGGGTTATACGCCAGACATCCGGGTTTTAAAACGTAACAATCGGGTGTAAACAGGCTGACTATTCACGCCAATTTGCCGTTTTCTAGATTCAAGGGAAGAAGAAACGAAGATGCGCAGACCAAGCCAATTTCAAGCGGGCACCGCGGGTAGTATCGTCACAGCTTAGCAACTGCCATGCTACTCAAATTTGTATCAGATTCAACCGATTTTATTAGATATTCCTAAGATAAATCAAAGCTCAGAAGCTATACGGGAACAACTGACAACAGTCTCGGGCGAGCGCCAGTCACGCTCAAAGAGCCGCGGCCAAGGCTCAGAATTATATGACACGACGATGTCGTTACCGATCGCGCGGTTTATTCCGACTTTACCACCATTCAATTTCTTCGCGTATCCTCATCGGATCAAACGGCTGGCTCAAAACGCCCAGAACCCCAGACCACCGAGACCAGGCATCATCCGCTTAAGAAGGATCAAGTCAGGCTTCGCTTCCAAAGCCGGTTTAAGTCCCTGCTAAAAGGAAGCAGCGGCTGCCACAATCCAACCTCTTCGAGTTACATTTCGAGAATCCGGCGAATACTCGCATCGTCATAGACGAAGAATTTTGCGGTTCATCCCAAACACGCCGTTAGTCGCGCACTAGTCGACGGTACCTATGGCCCGCTCTCTATCTCGAATGACTTGTTTCATCCTGGAATGCGATACCTTGATCAGTCCTTCCAGGGAGTCACCATCCAGGTAGGAATCGGAAACACCCGAACTGAAACTGGCTGTGAATCGAAATGCGCTGCCGGCAAACTGAACTTTCGAATAATCTTGTTGCAGGAGTACAAGAGCCTCTTCGATTAAACCTCGATCGCATTGCTCAAATGCAAGAACATAACCACGATCGCTCCAACGACCACGTAAATCTTCAGCGCGGAATCGTTGTTGAATTAGTTCGCCAAGGTAATTAGCAGCCTGCCGCGCCGCAAATTGACCTTGAATCAATGCCAGTTTATCAAAATCATCGACGGTTAGAAGTGCCACCGCCATCGGTGACTCGTAATCGCGATGGCGCTGCAACATTAGATTGGCTTGCTCCATTACCGAGTCGCCGTTCAGAACTCCAGTTTCAAGATCGCGTGTTTTCACCTGCCTTCTAAGTGCAGAATCTTGAATCTGCGATTTGATTCTTTTGATCAATTCGGCGGCCAGAACTGGCTTGGTCACGAAATCATTCGCCCCCACGGCAAACGCCGCACTTCTAGAATCTGAACTAGTTTTCGATGTCAGAAAAATTACAGGAATATCTTTCCACTCAGGATTTTCCCGAATTTTTCGACAAACTTCGAATCCAGTCAGCACAGGCATCATCACGTCCAACAAAATCAAATCGGGCTTAAATTGGTCGATCAACTCTATTCCAGTTAGCGGATTTGTCGACGTCATGGTTTCCATACGCTCGTTGTGCAAAATACTCGCGACGAAGCGGCACAATACCTCGTCATCATCTATTGCAAGAACACGCGGCTGGTCGAGATTAGCAAGAGAAAGCAAACCTCTAATCGCGTCGCAAAGATCGTCTTCGCCTACTGGATGTGCCAAGTTAACAGAACCACCAACATATAGTTGCTCCACCACAGATAGTGGCGCATTAAGGGTTGTGAAAAAGCCGAGAGGCAAGGCGCCACATCCAGACAATTTCCTGATCTCTGCAGCTCTCTGTATGCTCGCCTGGCGATTGGCGGTCATCTCTAGAAATACGGCATCGATCCGATGTTTCGCGAACATGGAAGCGACATCGGTTGGATCGACTGTCACTTCGACATTGGCAATTTCACATATTTGCTGCGCCGTGGCGCCAAGCGTAACGTCATCGTTTCCCGAAACGACGAGAACGTACGGCAAGTCTTGTTCGCGTGACGAAGCACCAGCAACCTCGACTTTTGATGCAAGAACAGCCTGATGACCGTGTGCTAAAACACGAATGACCTCAGACCATATAACCTCTTGCTGCGTGTCTTCTTGTCCATCCAGACCCAGCATGAAGTCTTCAAGCTTAGCTGCGATCTCACTGACAGCAGGCAGTCCGACAGAACCAGCAGTTCCTCGAATTTTATGCGCGATATGACGAGCTTCGATTAACACATCTCTGCGCGTTTTATCATTATTGTGAATGTCAATCAGTTCAGTCAGTGTTCTCCACTGCCCCTCCAATTCTCCTACATAATCGGCTTTTGCATTTTGAATCGCCATCTCCATTTCCAGTCGTCGTTTGACTTTCGACATCTCTGCGATTAATTCGTCGGAAGCTGAGTTATCGGAAATCTTTTTGTACTCGATACCAGAACCGGTGGTGACCAGAGGATAGACCTTTTCGTAACCAGGTAGCAGCGATTCAATCTGTTCGACAAACGATGATGGCATGATCGGCTTTTGCAGAATCAACGAAACCTTGAGAACGTTTCTAAGCCAGTTAAACGTCTTCATGTCGCATGGAATGGCAGAACAAAAAACCACCGGCGTATTGTTGCCGGCCTCTCTGACACGCGTGACCCAACTCTTTCCATCAACTTGCGGCAAACGATAATCAACGATTGCGAGTACCGTACTTCGACTCGCGATTATCGCGGAGGCCTCATCAGGCGAACTGGCCTCGACCACACTAAAACCACGCGCCTCCAAAATACTCCTCACCAGTGTTCGAAATGACGCATCATCGTCGAGAACTAAAATATTGCCTTTGATTGGTTCGGGCATAAACACTCCACCTGGTAAGGTTCGTTTCGTCTAGCTGAGGCTCTCGATAGATGATTACCTACTAAAAAATAGTCTAGTAATCTGCCTAAATTGTTCCACCATCTTCCAATGCAGTACTGAAAATTTTCGGACCCAAAACGACCTCTCCGGGATTAAAGAGGTGGATAATGGACATCAGATCAGTTTTTGCTTGAAGAACTGAATCGCATTTCGCAATTCTTCCGGGTGCTCAGGCAGCGCGACTCCTATTTGTCGCGCTCCTCTAAATTGATGTTTGCTTGAGCCGCTGCCAATCGAGCAACAGGCACTCTAAATGGTGAACAGCTGACGTAATTAAGACCAAGAGAATGTGCAAAAGCTATAGAGCTTGGCTCACCTCCGTGTTCTCCGCATATGCCCAATTTGAGATCAGGTCGTTTCTTTAGACCTAAGTCTACCGCTATTTTCATCAATTTTCCGACACCATTGACGTCCAGAACTTCGAACGGATTGGTTCTTAAAATCTGATGCTTTTCATCACCATGGGCGATGCCTTCCAGATATTTATGCAAGAACTTTCCCTCGGCATCATCACGACTGTAACCGAAGGTCATCTGTGTCAGATCGTTAGTTCCGAAACTAAAAAATTCGGCGTACTCCGCAATCTCATCTGCAGTCACGCAGGCACGAGGAATTTCGATCATGGTGCCAAACTTGTATTGGATATTGACTCCAGCTTTTTTCATTACCGACTTGGCGATCTCTTCGAGTTGCTGTCTCACAACTTTTAGTTCATTTGCATGGCCTACAAGTGGAATCATGATCTCAGGCAAAACGGTCATACCCTTTTTCTGCACATCGATTGCAGCTTCAAAAATAGCCTGGACTTGCATCTCGTTAATCTCCGGATACATCAAGCCGAGACGGCATCCTCTCAAGCCCATC
>CAZRMH010000010.1:724-41002 GCA_964600935.1 uncultured Candidatus Obscuribacterales bacterium | reverse complement strand
CGCCTGACAGAGAGAGCCGCTCAACTTCATGCGTCGGTTACTGAGTGCAAAATCAAATTGGAAGCAGAAATCGGTCAAAAGGAACTGACGTTAACGGAACTCGAGCAAGTAATCGGGGCTGAATTGATTGTCGCTGAACAGAAGCTTGCTCTGGAGAAGGAAGTCGGCGAACTCGAGAAAGTTGAGTGCGAGTTCGAATTGATTGAAGAAAAAGGAATGCTTCTCAAGTCTGAACTCGAATCCATCGAAGTGAAAGTTGCAGAGCTGCGACGTCGACAAGTCGAGAACAAAGAAAAAGCTCGCGAATTGACTGAGCATCGTCATGAGAGTATCTGCCCGCTCTGCGCCGCGCCAATCGTGGATCGGTCTGCTGTTATTCAACGATATCAAACTGCTAACGATTCGTTAGAATCTGAAATCATGTTTTTACTTAAAACAAGAGATGAGTGTGAGGACGAGCGCAAAGAACTGAGGACTAAATATGCGCAATTGAAACGTGAACTAAGTCGTCGAAAAGAGCTCGACAATCGCATTGGACAGTTTAACGAAAAGTCTGCCACGATCGAGCGGGCGCGCGAATCGCGCTCAAAGGTAGCTGCCGAGATCATGTTACTAGGCCGTCGCCTTGATGATATGGATTTCGCTGTGATTGAACGCGAAAGTCTAATTAACGTCAAAGCCGAGATTCATAAACTTGAGTTTGACCCCGCTCACTATGCCAATCTTCAATCGCAGATTCGATCGCGCAGACACATCGAGTCACGCTATTTGCAATTGAAAAAAGACCAGGCGGAACTGGAAAAACTAGAGATTGATCTTCCCGTCGCTATAGAAAAACATAAGCGCGCTTCTGAGGAATTGGCGTCGGAGTCGTACGGCGAAGATCTCCGAGAAGCGCTGAAATACCTGAAGGGAAAACTCGAAGAACTTCAATATGACAAGGACGAGCATCAAGCTTTAAAATTGCAAATGGTTGAACTCATGCCTTTCGTAGAACAAGTTCGCGATCTGCGCAAAGCGATGAATGAACTACCAGGAGTTGAAGAGTCGCTTGCTCACGTTGTCGGGATGCTGACGGAGAAAGAGGCGAAGATTCCGGAAATTGAATCTGAAATTGCGGAATTGCAGCACGTCACGGCTGACTTAAACGAGCAACAGATTTATCTTGCTGACAAGCAAGAACTTCTGGCATCGCTCCGCGCACGCTACCAAGTTCTGGCCAGGGATGTAGCCTTTACACAGAGCCGCAAACAACAAATAGACAAAGAGCTGGATTCTCTAAAAGAGAAGAAGAGTGAGTTGCAAACTCTCGCTGAAGAACGTGAAGACCATCTCTTTCTTGCTGAAGCCTTCGGCAAGAAGGGCATTCAGGCGGTGATAATTGAGAATGCTGTTCCGGAAATCGAGGATGAAGCGAACAGAATCTTGGCGCGCTTGAGCGAGAACAAAATGCATGTTGCGCTGGTAACTCAGCATAAGACCCGCTCGGGAAGCATTGCTGAAACACTCGATATCGTGATCGGTGACGAAATCGGAACCAGAAATTATGAATTATATAGTGGTGGCGAAGCATTCAAAGTCAACTTCGCCATTCGGATCGCATTGTCTCGATTGCTCGCTCGTCGGGCCGGCGCGAGACTGGAAACTCTAATCATCGACGAGGGCTTTGGTTCGCAGGATGAACTGAGTCGTGAACGTCTTGTGCGGGCGATAAAGTCGATTCAGACCGACTTCCGAAAAATCTTGGTGATCACTCACATTCAAGAGGTGCAGGAGATGTTTCCCGTGCAGATCCTTGTCAAAAAAGAGTCCGGCGTTTCCAGACTACAGGTCGTTTCGTAAGAGAGTCGATTTTAACCAGGTGTTTTTTTGTGAGCGCTTGGGAACGGTCTCTAGAACATTTTTTTCAGGAAATGAAATCCGCCACCAACTGCAGTGCCGATCGCGGCAGACTTGAGCATCGTACTGCCTCGCCGGCTTGACGCGGCACCGAGTCCGAACCCGACGGCGGCTCCTGTTGCCATATCTTTGGCCAATGGGTGTCGTTTCATGGTGTTGCTCGAGCGAATCAAACCGACACCAGCCCCGGTGCCTCCACCGATAGCTGCGCCTCTGAGTACTCCTCGTCCACTGACCAAGCCTGCGACCGCGCCCGTTCCTGCTCCGACACCGGCGCCCACGACAGCAGATTTGACTTTCGGATGGCGCTGAAAGTATGGTCGACGATCCTGACTGTAGACTGGCTGGGATGCGCCTGCTTGATATACGTTCCGGTTGATTACAACAGGTCTTCGGTAGTCCATAACGGCTTGCTGCGCTCTTATCGTCGGCACGCTCGGCACGGCCGTCTGATTGATCGAACCAGCCAGAGTGGTCGCCTGGCTGAAAGCCGGTGGGACAGCCGCACTAGCGAGGACTGCTGTTAGTAATACCGATACCAGTTGTTTATTGAATCTCATCGCTTCACCCTCGTATTTCCGGCAATGGGCGACCTGTGCGGGTATCCGGAATCTATCGCGCCAGACCTTGCGACGCTCTACCATTTGGCAGGTTCCCGGAATTACAGATCTTTATGAAGAAATCGGAAAACAGCCATCCCCGTCGGGCACTTTTGTTGTTTTAGCGCGGTCACTAAGTCAGGAGACATCGTGCGACATCAGTTGTGCCATATAAAAAAGATGAATGGGTGAAAGCTGCTTGTCAGCCAGCTTTCGACCCGCTAAGGGAAATTCTTGTCACAGGATATTCTTATGAACAAAAAACGAATAGGTGGATCCCTCTCAATCGGGCTTCTGATCGGACTTCTAGCAGGATGTTCGGCAGGTGATAAAACTGCAGAAACTGATTCGATTCGCAGTAACGCACGCACCGAAATTGCCACCGGTAACTACAAAAAAGCTGCAGAGATGCTTGAACAGGCGCTTCTCAAGGATAAGAAAAAATTTGGGGACAAGAGCGAACCGACAGCGCAAGACTATTTGTTAATCGGCGAAAATTTAAAGGCGCAAAATAAGACAGAAGAAGCTGAGCAGTACTTTCAGAAGTCTATAGATGCGCGCCGGGAGGTTGTGAAACCTGGTTTGCTCGCCCTATCGGAGAGTCTGAATAAGCTAGGAGATTCTCTTGTCGACCAGGGTCAGCTTGCTGATGCTGAAGTTCTTCTGCTGCAATCTCGCGATATAAGAACACAGAATTTGTCAGGTAATTCTTTAGAAGTTGCGAAGAGCCAATTGAGCCTTGGCAAGCTTTACCTACAAGGCGGCTTTTTGGCAGATGCGGAAAAGGAATTGAAGAAGGCTCTCGCCACTTTTGAAATGAAGGCACCTAAAGGCGATATTCGACTGGCTGATGCCAGAACAAATCTTGGCTCACTATATTTTGCTCAACGTAAATATGACCAGGCCGAGCCACTGCTGAAGTGGGCGCTGGAAATGTATAAAGCTGACAATCCCCTTAGTGTTGATACCGCCAATGGTATGAACAACCTGGCCGAGTTATATCGCGCGAGGAGTGAGATGACTGCAGCCGAAAAGCTCTATATCGATTCGATTGCGATTTATAAAACCAAAAATCAACAGACGCCGAAGTATGCCACTGTTTTAAACAACTTGGCTGTCCTGTATCAATCGCAGAGGAGATTCTCCGAGGCAGAACCGCTGTATAAGCAAGCGATAACTGCATACGAGGCTTCTGTAGGTAAGGATAGCCCGGAGATTGCTAACACTTTGACTAACTACGCTGCATTGCAGAAGGCGCTCGGACGAAATGCCGAGGCTGCGAAACTGACTCAGAGAGCCAATAGAATCGTGGCACTCAAGTAATCTGAACTTTGAAGTGGTAGTATATCTTCCAGTTAGTCGCTGGGTGGTTTTATGCTGCATATGGATGCATCAGTCCGCGCTCGAACGCTTTTGATTATTCTCGCAACCCTCCTCTTCACCGGGCAATCATCTAATGCTGAAGGTGGCATCGTGAAAAACGAACTACCGAAACCTCCATCGAATCTAATCAAAATTCCGATGACCCGCCAATCGACAGACTACACGTGCGGCGTGGCCGCACTGCAGTCGGTGCTAATGTACTTCGGCGATGAGTACCGAGAAGACGTTCTCTCGAAAGACCTAAAAGCAGACCCGGAGCAGGGAACTGCGTATAAAGAGATTGTTCGATTGGCAGAATCGAAGGGCTACAAAGTCGATGTTTTTAAAAACATGACAATCGAGAATTTAAAAAAATTGATTGATAGTAGAAAGCCGGTGATTTGTTTGATCCAGGCATGGCCGGAACACAAGGTCGATTATGAAACCGATTGGGAAGACGGCCATTACGTTGTTGCAATTGGGTATGACGAGAAGAACGTATACTTTATGGACCCGTCTACGCTCGGAAATTACTCATTCATTCCGCGCGTGGAGTTTATGAAACGCTGGCACGACACCGATTCCAAAGAAAAGTTGGAGCACTTTGGCATGGTCTTGGATAAACCTGAGTCGACCTATGATGCCGACGCTATCCTCAAGCTGGAATGAAACTAGAGGGCTCGAGAGTCTCGAACCCTTACTGTTTAAACATCGAAGAGGCATTTTGGAGCCCCGGCTCAGTGTCTATATGTGCGACGTCTGACTGATGGTGGATCGACGCATGGATTCTGTACCAGACCATTGTCTCCAATCCATTGAGGCTGCATCATCTGCATCTGTCCGTTGATCGGGTAATCACCGGTGGGACTGCTGATCGGCATACCGCCTGGACCAGTCGGATAGATGTAATACTCCGTGTGTGATGATACATACTTGGGGGCAGGTGGCGCAGTGGTTCCACTTGCGCCCGCATTTTGCTTTGCCAGATCTTCAGGCTTGAGCCAATCTGCTGGCGGCTGTGCGGCTGCCTCGGATTGGACTTGAGGTGCCGCGCTCTGCGGATCTACCGCCGCCGCCGCCGATTCGGTTTGCGAAGTCTGAGCTTCAGCTGCTCCTGGTGGTGATTTTTCCGCGAGCAATTTAGCCGGCACGCTGGCCGCCTGTGCTGTGGCTGCTGGTCGAGCGACTACATGCATGCTAATCATCGTGAGAGCGATACCAATTGCGATACCACCAGTCAAAAGAATTATTCCAGCTAGATTTATTTTCTTCATATCCTGACTGCTGCTGCATATATACGGGAGTCTTGATTCTATAGAAAGTAATTCTAAATTGCACGCGTTTAATGGGAGAACTACGTAGAACATGCCCTGATTTGGAAACGTTTTATTTTAACGATGCCCGCTCCTGTGCGAGCATGTTGCAAAAAAGCGGCTAGTGATACGTTCTCTGGCTGATTTACTGGGCGCGCGTACTTTGAGACAGAGCCTTTCTTCGTCCAACTTCCGCTTCGATTTCTGCTTCTGTAATGCCGTTGATTTCCATCGGTCCGCGACAGAGGTCTTTCCAGGGCGCGCCTGCCACAGCCTGTTTAACGACTATATCGAAAACTGCTTGTCTTAGTGATTCCAGTGAAGCTGGGCTGCCGTGCAGCATTTCTTCCTGCAAGAGTTGTGCTTGCCCGTTATCGGTCGTGTCAAAGCTTGTTTGCCACGGCGTTTCGTAACGCACGAGCTTCTCGTTTAGACTGTTGGTCAGCGGATCTTTAGCAGGCAAAACGTTCAACAAGTTTTCGACAACTTCTTTTGCTTGAGTGTTTTTGCCGGCGCGATACATAACCTCGGCATAATGCGAAATAATTTCGCGGTGATCGGAATGACTTTTGTCGACGGTCGCATCAGAAGCCAGGACCCATTTCTCCAGAATCGTTAATGCCTCGTTGTACTTCCCTTGCATCATCAAACAATTGGCGATACTGTCGCAAAGTTTTCCTGAGCGGATGTCTACGAAACCAAGCTTCTTATCACAGAGATCGAGGGTTTTTTCAAACAGTTTTTTGGCGATTGGATACTGCGCATGAAGAGCGACATGCTTACCCAGCTGCGTCATACCGTCGATCAGCTCCAAGCTGGCATCGTCAGACTGACCGGCCTCGTCGAGCGCGCGCAGATAGAGCCACTCGAAAGTCGCATCGGTTCTCAATTTCTGATGAAACACGTCTTCGATTTTCTTTAAATCGTCTTGCCAGGACATGCTCGATTCCTCGGTTATTGTGTCGTGAAAACATTGTTCCCCCTGATCGTTGCAAATTCCACATCGATCACAATGTTCTTAGTTTTAGATTCTCGATTGCTCCGGAGTCGCTAGTTCGTTCTTCAAAGTCAATCTAGTTGAACCTTTCCGTATGTTCACAAGGTGGTTGAGCGAAATCCATAAATCGGAAACAGCATGATGAATGACCAGACATAAACCACCAGATTGAAAATCAACATGGCGATTACAAGTCGTTTCCCCCAAACTTTGCCGAGCAAGCTGAGCCCAAGCACATGAGCGGCAAGAAACGGCACTTCGGATGTGAACAAATAGCGCCCCTGCGGACCACCGACATTACCTGTGGATGCCAGAATCATCGCAGTCAGGTTGGCGAGCAAGCAGATAAACATCGTTATCCAAATGGCAACAGTAGTTGTGGACGATCGGTTTGAATCATCTCGCAAACTGTTTATTTTGGAAAGAAAACTTCCTCCTTTGGATTTAATTGCCGATCGAATCAGACCAATCAATGCGACGACCAGGAAGCCTGTGTAGGTCCAGTAGAGCGGCTTGATCAGCGGCCGTGTCATGTAGCCGAACATTCCCCAGTAGGAAAAAAACATCCAGCGCCACCATTTTCGATCGATCAAAATTTTAAATGGACTGACGTAATACTCGAGTGGCTTGTTATAGATCACAGCCCAATGTTTTCGCATGGATTGTGTGCCCATGAAATCGCCGTTGTAGAGCTGATAGTTGCGGATAAACCAGGGCGCGGCAATCACAGCTGTCAGACCAAGAGCCGATAACGAGCAGATTGCCAGTTGTTTGATGCCGTTGCGATTGATCCAGGCGGCAAGCAAAAATCCAGCTGCCACCGCTGGTAGTACCGCATATCCGGTATACTTCGTCAGCATGATCCAGCCGCACAAAAATCCGATGATTGCCGACAGTTTCAGGGACAACCCTCTTTTTAGCAAAACGACGATCAAACAGAGGAGCCCGGTAGCCATGGTCGAAGAAGTGGCATCGTTGTTGGCGTAACTATGAACCAGGACTAATTGGGGATGGAAAATTACCAGAAGCGGCACGGCGAAGGCGCAGAGTTTCCAGTTTGGAAAAAGCTGCCGACCCAACCACCAACTGCAAAATGTCATCAGCGGCGCCATCGCGAGGCTGCCGATTCTGACCGCCATGCTCGGGTCCAAAATCCACGAAAACGCCCAGAGTGTTGCCAGGTGGGGGATATAGCCGAATGGGGGCAGCGGTACGTAGACAGAGAGGGCGCCGCCGGTACTGAGTTCTCTTGGTCCCGGCAAACTGAGATTATCGGCTAAATATTTAATGATGAAATAGTGGGTATTCTCATCTGGCGCCTCGCTCATAGGAACCATGAAAACCCACGGCAATCGCACGGCAAGGGTTAAAATCAGCAGGTAGTAAAGTTCTTTTCGGTCTGGCATTCCAGTCAGTCTATCGGTCAGTCCCGGGTGAAGATAGGCGTGATTCTTAAGAAAACGAAGAAGTCTACGCCGCATGATTTATCATCGAATTAGAGGGCGAATCGAGGATGGCATTCACTAGGAATAATTCCCGAGGAGAGTTCGATCTTTTGAGGATCGAGCTTTCTCTGATTGAGGATATTCTGGCCAGTTCCCCAACCGCTGAGAAGTGTATCGAGTCCTGTCTCGAACGTTGTCAGTTTCTAATCTCACAGTTTCTGGGCGCAGAACTTGCACAAGTCTGGCAGTATGAATCCGCCAGAGGTAAAACGCCACGGCTAGAGTACGTTCCACACCTTTTTCTCGGTGATGATGTAAAAGCTCGGCAGCTGATCAAAGAGAGTAAGTCGGTCGTCGATGCTGGCTCAACAGAGTTTCCATATCGTGCATTGGCTAATCAATCTGTCGTTTATATCGATGATCTGACCAGAGCGCTCGACGATGCGCGAATCGACACGATGATCGATGCCGGGATTAAGAGCGTCGTTCTGTTATCAGTGACAACTTCGGAACGTAGTTACATTTTAGAGTTTGCAATTCAAAAAGTTCGCACACTTGATCAGTCGGCGTTGAAGTTTTTGCAGCGCCTGGCAGATATCATCAGCAACTTTTTGACTTTGTCGCCAGTATGTACCGGAAACATGTTCGAAGAATCGGAATACCGAATTCTGTTAGATGCTGTGCCAGCAATGGTTTGGTATAAGGATAGGCACAACCGCATTCTCAATTTAAACAAGCACGCGGCTGAAGTGTCGGGGCGCTCAGTCGATGAAGTGATCGGAAAGAGGACAGAGGAAATTTTTCCTGACGACGCTGCAAAATACTATCTGGACGACATGGCGGTGATGCGTTCCGGTAAGCCGAAACATCGGATTCTAGAGGCGCTCCACGGTGCCGATGGTGAGGTGACATGGGTTTCGACTGACAAAATTCCGTATATACGAAACGGTAGAGTTGAAGGCATTATCGTTTTCTCTACGGATATCAGCGAACTAAAACGAGCTGAGGATGAGCTTCGAAAAATCAAATTCGAGTTGGAGTCGGCGGTTGAGGAGCGCAATCAGGAACTTGCCACCGTCAACATCTTCTTCACACTCTCTAGAGAGTTGCTTTGTATTGCCAATACCCAGGGGTACTTCACTCACCTGAATCCAATCTGGACGGAGCGTCTGGGCTTCACTCTGGAAGAGCTGTATTCGCGACCTTATGTAGATTTTGTTCATGAAGAAGATCGCTTTAAAACGTCTGGCGTTCAGAAAGAACTCGAAGAGTTAGGAGAGATCTCGAATTTCGAAAATCGTTATCTCACCAAAGATGGAGCGTTCAGATGGTTTCGCTGGAGTGCCATCGCGGTTGGTGAATCTGTTTATGCTGTGGCATACGACATTACAGATAGAAAAAAGGTCGAACAGGAACTGATTGATGCCAACGAACGTTTTATTGATATCGGTAAACACATGCCAGGCATGATTTATCAGTTCTGCATCGATACTGACGGTAAACCCAGCTTTCCCTATCTGAGTGAAGGATGCGCCGATCTTTTGGGTTACGAATCGCACGAAATTCAGGCTAACGCGATGTTAGCGTTTGAAGTAATGCATCCGGATGACGCGCGCGGGATGATGGAAGCAAGCCTTCACGCGGCAAAACATTTAACCAAGTTTCAGTACGAAGGTCGAGTGTTATCTGCCGACGGAACTGTTCGATACATTCGTGCCACTTCCACGCCTGAGCGACTGGAGAACGGAGACGTACTGTTCAACGGACTGGTCATGGATGTCACCGACTTGAAGTTAGCGCAAGAAGAAGTGCGAAAACTCAACCGCGATCTGGAAGAGCGCAATGAAAACCTCACTAAGATAAACTCGGAACTAGAGTCCATGACCCAGAAATGGGAGCATGCATACGATCGTGCCCTGGAAGCGTCGAAACTCAAAAGCGAATTTGTCGCCAACATTTCTCATGAAATCAGGACTCCACTGAGTGCTGTGATCGGTACATCCGATCTGCTTCTCGATACATCGTTGGATTCGCAGCAACGGGAGTATGCCACCACCGCCCGTGATTCAGCCAAGTCATTGCTAACGATCATCAATGACATTCTTGACTTTTCGAAAATCGAAGCAGGCAAGATCGACCTGGAGAACATCGATTTCGAACTTCAACAAATTGTTGAAAGTAGTATCGACTTCTTCATCAAAGATTCAATGGGCAAAAAATTGTCGATTCTGACATATGTCGATCCGACTCTCCCGAGACTCGTTAACGGTGATCCGGTCCGCATTCGGCAGGTCTTGATCAACCTCGTCAGTAACGCCGTGAAGTTTACATCGTTCGGTGAAGTGGTTGTTCGTGTCGTGCGGTCCGTTGGACAGCGTGGTAATCAACCGGGCGGCAGAATTCACTGTGTCCGTTTCGAAGTTCGTGATACCGGGATTGGTATGCCCGAGTCAGTCAGGCAGAGATTGTTTACACCGTTTGTGCAAGCCGATGGCTCTACGACACGGAGATTTGGTGGCACCGGGCTGGGATTGTCTATATGCAAACGTCTCGTCGAACTCATGGACGGAGAAATTGGCTACGAAAGCGAAGAAGGCGAGGGTTCGAATTTCTGGTTCAATATTTCGTTGCCGTCAGCTCAATATGTTGCGCAGTTGCCGACAGTTAGTCCGCTGAAAGGACAAGTTATTTTCGTTTACGGTGGCTCTGATAGTACCAAGTCCGTGGTCAGTTCTTACTTGGAAGCGGAGGGGTATCAGTTGAATCTCGCCACCAGTCTTGGTGGCATACTCTATTCGTTGGATCAGGTTGCCAATCAGGGGGGCGCTGTTCACTCGATTATCGTGGATGGTGGTCAGGCATCAAAGGATCCAATCAATGTTGTTGATGCAATTAGACGTGATGCGAGATACAAAAAAACGAATCTGGTTTTTCTTGCCGATCTACACCAGAGAGACGAGGGTGAGCTTGCCTGTGAACGTGGTGCCGATTTGTGCGTGTACAAACCCTTTCGGAAAACCGAATTACTCTCCGCGGTTTTCTTCGGGAAGAGCGCGAGCAACCTTGCAGGCACGGGCACTGGAGCGAGACCAGGAGCCAAACGCAAAGTCACTGAGAAAATTCGCATTCTGGTTGTCGAAGACAACAATCTGATGCGCGGTTTAACAATTAAACAATTGGAAAAATTTGGAATCGAGACCGATTTTGCCACCAACGGTGCAGAGGCCGTCGAGAAAACTCATTCCAACGAGTATTCGCTTGTTCTGATGGATTGTCAGATGCCGGTAATGGACGGTTTCGAAGCCACATTGGAGATCCGTAAGCGAGAGTTTGCTAAAGGTGGTCATGTTCCAATTATTGCCATGACAGCTTTTGCAATGGCAGGCGATCGCGAACAATGTATAGCGTCCGGCATGGATGACTATCTCAGCAAACCCGTGACCATGGAACAACTGGAAGGCATGCTTGAGAAGTGGCTTGAAGAGGTGTTTTCGCCGGCGATGTTGCTTTTACATGCCGAAAACGAAAGAAGTTCTTCGGTTAATGATTCAGTCGACGAATCGGTCCATAAACAGGAAAAAAAGCTTGGCGAAAAAACAGTAATTAGACCAGTTAAAAAAACGGAAGCGAATACCGAGCGCAAAAACAACAAGAATGCCACTCGGGCTGATACTGCTGGTGATGGCATCAAGGGTAAGGACGGGGCGCTTTTGGATATCGATAAGGTTGTCGAGTATTATGGGCAAAATTGCTTGCACGAAATACTTTCAAGTTTTATCGAAGAACTGGATGATTTAGTGCCTGCGATAGTTGATGAAGTCAAGCGCGGTAATCATGAAGCGGTCGCTCGACTGGCGCACCAACTAAAGGGCCTGGTTTCGGTGCTGTCGGCCAATGAAATCAATGAGGTGGCTGTTAGGCTCGAAATGGCGTGTCATGAGCGACGTGACGCTGAAGTTAAAACACAAACTGCGGAATTGGTGCGGTCTAAAAAAGACCTGAGCAACTTCATAAACAATTTTTTGTCGACCAATTAGACCTTCAATAGCGCAGTGTGGTGTGAAGAACGTCTATAATCGTGGCGTTGAAAGCGCCAGTTACCAGGAAATCGCGCGTGTTAAAAATTCTATTGACAATAGTGGGCTTGCTAATGCTCGTAACTCCGCTGGTGGGCTGGTGGATGGCGCAAAGCAGCTTGCCTCGAGTCGACGGCATTGCGGTCGTTAAATCGCTTCTTAAAGAAGCTTCCATTGTCTCCGACGATCGCGGCGTCCCCTATATTGCCGCTTCATCCGAAATCGATCTTTATAGAGCGCAAGGTTTCTGGTCCGGTTCTCAGAGAATGTTCCAGATGGATATGCTCCGCCGTCTGGGGCGCGGAGAGTTGTCCGAGGTTTTTGGTTCGCATTGTCTGCCTCAAGATAAATTGATGCGCCAAATTGGATTCGCTCGTGTATCCAAAGAGGAGCTGAAACTGCTTTCTGCGGATGCCAAAAAGGCTCTCAATGCATATTGTCAGGGCGTCAATGAAGCGATCGCCGAGGGAGAATCGAGAAGACCGATTGAGTTCTGGCTGCTCGGTTACTATCCACGTCAATGGACACCGGAAGATTCTCTTGTTGTAATGAAATATCTGCAGTATGTGCAGGAAGAGTCATGGAGTCTAGATGATCTTCGTCAGCGAGTTCTCGATAAGGTCGGACCGGACGTTGCATCTCGTCTGTTCGAAGAGAGTTTTCCGGCACCGCCTAAAGACAGTAAGAAGGTCGGGTTGAAAACACCGAGCTTGGCTCCTCTATTAAATCTACCCGAGATTCCTCTGATCGCTCGACGATGTTTGGAAACTTTACCTGGTATCGGCAGTAATGGCTGGGTGGTATCTGGCACTGGTACCGATAATGGTGGCAGCTTGCTGGCCCTCGATCGTCATTCCCAGTTTACCGAACCGAATCTATGGTATGCCTGCACGCTGTCCACAGGCGATTTTCGAGTCGCCGGTATCACCATCCCTGGTGTACCCGGAGTGATGTATGGGCGAAACGGATTGGTGTCCTGGGGCGCGACCGCTTACAAAGCCGATACGCAAGATTTGTTCGTCGAACAGTTTTCTCCCGAGTTTCCAAACAAATATAAAACTCCCGACGGCTGGGCTGCCGCGCATGAAGTACTCGAAGAGATTCCAGTGAAAGGCGCGTTTCAAAAGCAAATCATTCAGCACAAAGTTTTAGTGACAAGACATGGACCCGTTTTGATCAGCAGTGAGGGATCTGCCAATGCTGTCGTGCTGGCTTGGAGTGGAACGGACATCACAACGCCGCAGTTCGAGACGTTCTATAGGCTCAATCGAGTTAGCGACTGGAATGGTTTTCGCAATGTACTTAGAAATTTCAAAGGCGCTCCCCAGACATTTTTGTTTGCCGACAAAAGTAATCACATTGGATTGCAGCTAGCTGGAAATCTACCCGAGCGCAAAGAATCCGAACTGACGAAGAAGCTCAGAGCCAGTCTCGTTCTACCGGGATGGACCGGAAATTATGATTGGACGGGACGCCTTGATTTTGACGGGATGCCCTACAGTTTTAATCCTAAAGAAGGATTTCTAGTTGCCAATTTCACCAACCTGCCAGGCTACGAAGCTCCCGTGACACCATATCCGGTGCAGCGCGTGCAGTCGATCTTGGCTGGTTACAAACAAGCAGGACGTAAACCAGGATTGCCTGATATGGCTACCTTGCAGGGCGATGAGTACGCGCCCTTGACGGCTCTGGTGAAAGAAACATTGCAGAAGTACATTACCAAACAGGAAGTTAACGACCAGATCCAGTTGGGTGGCATGCAGTTGCTAGGTCAGTGGGATGGCTATCTGCGCAAACAAAGCGCTTCGGCTGCGGTCTACGAATCGTTTGTTCGAACGGTTGGTCGTCGAGTATTGATGGGCCAGATGGGTTCGCCGCTCACGAATGAATATCTGCGACGGTGGCCGCGCTGGACTGTGCAAGTCGAGCACTGTTTGAGCCAGAAAAGTTTGGACTGGTTACCGTCGGAGGAGCGCAAATTTGACACCTTTGTCGTGACTTCGTTCGGACAGGCGCTCAGAGACTTGCGCTCGAAGGACGCTAAAGCGGAATTCGACCCTGCGACCATGAGTTGGGATCAGTATCATAAAGTTACATTTCACCATATGCTCTTCGATGCGCAGCCGGCCTGGGAAAACACGCTTGGTCACCTGATCAACATCGGACCTGAGGGCGTCGGTGGAGACGCTGACACAGTCAACTCTTTCAACTACGATGCCTCCGGTGAGTCCGGACAATTTAGCTCTTCGATAGGCCCCACAGAGCGGCTGCTCATCGACATGTCCGACGGTGAGAAGTTCTACGAAACGCAACCGCTAGGCCAATCCGGACATCTCATGTCACCAAACCGCTCCGATCAGCTAAAATCTTGGCTGCAGGCAAAACCGCTACCTGTCCCCTTCTCGGATGAGCAATCCGACCGGCAGCAACGGCACAAGGTTATCCTCACTCCTCAGGGGTCGCCTTAATTCCGTTTCGCGCCATCCAATGATTATCTTGGGGTTCTGCGGATTTGCCTAAGCGGATCTGAAAAGGAACTAGACATGGTTGAAGCAGAAACTAAAGCAAAGAAAGTAACAACTGAGCCAGTAGCTCTCAAGCGCGTGCTGGTCGCAGACCAGATTAGCGAGCGCGGTCTTGAGATCTTGGGCGAAAAACTCGATGTTACTTATGATCCGAAAATTACTGCTGAAGCATTATTGGCGCGGATCGGCGAGTTCGATGCTCTGTTAGTACGAAGCCGGACGCAAGCAACAGCCGAAGTGATCAAGCAGGGGACCCGGCTGAAAGTTATTGGTCGCGCCGGTGTTGGTGTCGACAATATCGATGTGAAAGCGGCGACAGAAGCCGGAGTGCTGGTGGTCAATTCTCCTGAAGGAAACACAGCCAGTGCGGCAGAGCACACTCTTGCATTGATGTTTTCGTTGGCAAGACAAATCCCGACTGCCGACGCGTCGATGAAGACTGGCGCATGGGAGCGCAGTAAATTTATGGGCGTTGAACTCTTCAACAAAACGCTTGGCGTAATCGGTTTGGGCAAAATCGGAATGCGCGTAGCTACCGCTGCGATGGCTCTCGGGATGAAGGTTCTAGTCTACGATCCCTTTATCAGCGAAGAGCGCGCAAAGCAGTTAAACGTTCAATCCGTTGCCTTGGAAGAGATCTGGATGCGTGCCGATTTCATCACCATCCACACACCGAAAACCGCACAAACAACCAATTTGATCAGTGGCAATGTTTTGTCCAGAATCAAACCGGGAGTGCGGATAATCAACGCATCGCGCGGCGGTGTAGTTGATGAAGCGGCGCTCGCCCGAGCCATTAAGGACGGGAGGGTCGCCGGCGCAGCACTTGATGTGTTTGCTGACGAGCCACCAAAAGATTCCGCATTATTCGAGCTGGGCGAGAAAGTTGTTCTCACCCCTCACCTCGGCGCATCCACTATTGAAGCGCAATTCAACGTCGCAATCGATCTCGCCGAACAAATCAGAGACTATCTGACGGAAGGCATGGCTCGCAGTCCGGTCAATCTGCCTTTTATGCGTCCGGAAACGTTGAAGAGCTTGGGCAAGTTTCTCGGATTGGCTGAGGCTATGGGCGCAATCGCCGGAGAACTCGGCACAGGGAGCGTAAAAGAGTTCGAACTAATTACATATGGCACCCTTGCTTCGAAAGAAACGGAACCACTGGTAGTGGCAGCTCTGAAAGGGTTGTTCATGGGCAAAATGGAAGGGGTTACCTTTGTAAACGCTCAAATCGTTGCTAAAAACCACGGCGTTCTTGTCCGAGAGAGCCGCTCACCGGAATCCACTGAGATGCGCGATGGCATCAAGGTGCTGATTTCAACCGACGATTCGACGACATCGATTTCTGGGACCGTTTTGGCTCACAACGATCCGATTATCACCAACATCAACGATCACCCGATCAATCTGACACCTGCGAAATATATGTTGTTCACGATGCACAAGGATCAGCCCGGCATGGTCGCTAAAGTTGCAACAGTTCTCGGTGAGCAGGACATCAACATCAGCACCATGAGTGTCGGTCGGGTCGGCGTGCGAAAAGATGCGGTGATGGTCATGACTCTGGATGATCCACTTGATCCGAAAGTGGTGACCTTGATGTCCGAACAGTCCGGTATTCATACTGCTCGTTTCGTTTCGCTCGATGCCATGTCGATGCCATTGACGTAGACTGAGACACGCATTTATCGCGATTGCAGGACGTGACCTCAGACCTGGCGTAAAACGAAGTAACAGACGAACACGGGATGTACAGCTGACAGACGGTATCGATGAAAGTTCTTTACAGACTATTTGTTGTTGTACTGGCTTTGATTGTCATCGTAGGTGGTTTGCCACCGGTAGAAGCTCAACTGAGCGATGGACCGATGACGCCTAATTTGCAGCCGTTTCGCCTCGGTAATACTCAGGAAGCGCGAGAGCTTCGCAACCAAAAACCAAACGATAAGAAAACCTTGGAGGATATTTTTCGGAAGGTCGATCAAAGAGGAGTCGAGCCGCCTCCGCTCGACCTTTCTCAATCGCGCGTGCCCGGTCTGTCTGACAGAGCCATGATGCAGTTGTCCATGGGCTATTTCGTAACAACGCAAAGTTCGCAGTATAAGAAAATGTCCGACATTTATGCTGAGAATCGAGCGGAAGGCAAGCCCAATTTCATCACCGTCGACAGTATCATGCATCCGTATTTTGCTTTCGCCAACGGTATGCTAGCCAGCGCCATTGAGGAATCGGTAATCAAAGACCTGCAGCATCTTCTGCGGGCTATGTTGACCAGCTCCATTGCTGATTATCGACGCACCGATGATGATGAAGTCCGAGACGACATTCAGCGTAATCTCGCTTATCTATGCGTCGCCTTGCGACTGCTCGAACCAACTACGAAACTTCCGGATATCGGCGGCGCCTCGCAATTGGTTGTCGCCGATCTTGGTTTGCTGGAAGGCGGAAAATTCGGAAAGTCCAGAATCTTCGGTGTCGAAGAGGATTTCGCGACCTTTAAAGCTTGGGGATTTATGGCTTCCCGACCTCGTTTGCGGAGGTTTTTTACTGCCTATCAGTGGCTTTCACGTATGCCGTTTCCTCTGAGTAACTCAACCGACAATAATATCGAGGGTGGTGGCAATGCTTTTCGTCGCGCCGTTTTACTCTATCGTAGCATCGTCTTAGCCGATACTGGCAAAGAACCGCCGCTGGAGAAATGGAACCGCATTGCGTTAATGATGGCGATGACCGGATTCGACAGTAACGCAAGAAAAAAGACAATCATTCCACCAGAATTGGCCCCGGTTCTACGATCGTCCGAAACCGATTTTGCCCGATTGCTGCATTCGCTCTCGCAGCCATTTTTGCGGACTAAACTGATGTTGTCGGTTAGAAACCAGCGACCTGTTGAACTCAACGCTCGATCCGTATTTGAAATGGACACCTTATCTGGTGGCGGCAATGATGACGTTGTATTTCGATTTTTTCCACTGGTCGAGCCACCGGAGATGGTCTGGCTTCGCGAAGAAGGACATAACTACGTGGAAGCGACTGAGGGACCGCCGAGTGTTCCAATCAGTTTGATTGAGCTCCACGCACACGGCGCACAACAAGCGACTAACATATTGAACGCTGAGATTGAAGCTCTCGATAAAGGATTGCCAAGACGTGTTTCCCGTCTGGAGCGGCTCGTCAGAGTCCTCACCGCCGAAGATGCCGGCAGCGATCGTCACTGGGGAGTTGTTTCGAATTTGTGGCGCCGTTATCCCGACACGGTGCAAATTGTTTTGCGGTCAGAAACTTGGATGACTAAACAGATGGAGACATCGCTGGCTGCATGGATTGATAGCTACAGCGCGTGTTTGATGATTCCGACTGTTGAGTCAGCAAGTTCGAGCGCCAACGCCGCGACCGCCTCGACGGGTTCTGCGAGCTCTGTGTCGAACTTACCAGCCGGTGAGACCACGGGTAGCGCAGGCAGAAGTGTCGCTTCGAGTGCAGGCGGAGTGGAGTCTTCTTCCAATCAGAACGTCGCTGCGGCTGCGACCAAGTCGTCCGCCAGGGCAAATGCCAATATATCCAAGAATCGTCCACCGAGGTTTCACTATCTTGAACCGCGTCTGGAAATCTATAAGGTGTTACAACAAGATGCTGCCAATCTTGTCAGTCAGCTGACTGAACTGAAATATATGCCTCCGAGATACGTTCAACGGCAGCAGGATTTTCTGAAGTTATTGAAACGACTTGTCGCGATTTCGGAGTTGGAAATTAAAAACGAGCCGATCTCGATGGCCGATTTTAATTTGCTCGCGAATATAGATAGAGTGCTCGAACCGGTTGATTGTCCATGCTCGGCATACATCTATTTGGACGCAAATCAGAAGGCGACTGCTGAAAGTTCCTCGAAAACTGCAACGCCTGTCAGTGATAAACCGCCTGCTCCGAAATCTATAAAGGATCCGGAAGTTGTCTTGCCTCAACAGTTTGGCGCGACGATCGGAACTGGGCGAGCCGGAAAGATATACATCATATGTAGTACCAGCCAGGGACCGATGCTCACCAGGGGTGGATGTTATACGCTTTATGAAATCAAAAGTGGAGCGCTTCGAGACGAGCACTGGGAGCGGAAGATGACGTATGGACTACTGCAACCACCATTCTGGACGAGGAAGTTCAATTTCGGACAAGAATCCAAAGAATCGACAGAATCTAAAAATAATAACGTAACCAAAGAGAAGTTACAGAACGCCATCAGAGACAAGTTCCAGAGCCAACCTTCGCCGTTTGAGTAATTGTGATATTGCGCTCATTCATCTTAGTATCGCGTAATTTTGTTTTATTACGAGAACAGTGAATCTTGAAAACGCATACTTAGTCAGCCGTGACAAGCTTCGTGGGAAAAATCCCACTTGCCAAAGAATCTCTATGTAATACGATAAGCCGAAGCTTACCAGTTAGCGCACACCCCGATTTTCCCCTGTGCCTGGTCGTATAAATTCCGCATGGTTTACTCTCCTCCGTCAAATCAGCCGAAGTCGTTGTCGCCCAATGGTGCGAAACCGCATGTGGTGGCAAGTGAGATTGACGCGGGCGCGATTAAACTTCAGCCTCCGAAAATTCGTCCGATCAACCGGGCCCAACCGAAACGCCGCACACTTTCAGTCGAGAACATGAATAGTTTGCCGCCTATCCGGTCAATCGTTCCGGAGAGCGCCAACTTGTCTGTCAGCCCCGTTTCTTCCGACAAAACGAATTGCGCAGCCACCGAGCCGGCGCACGGCGTCTCTGAAGGTTTTCGAGCCGCAACTACAGCGAAAACAGTCGAATTGATTAGCAACAGCGTCGGTATCTATAACGCTGGCAAAACCGTTCAATTGCTGACCAGCAAGACCGATGTGATTCGCAACGCTGCCACCACCGATTTTCATATCGACGCCTGCGGTAAGGTCCGTTCAATTACTGAAGAGCTTCTTGCCGAAGCCGCTGAACTGGCGAAAGCACTAAGCGCTGACGTTGACGACCAATTTTCAGAAGAGATTACCAGCGTTGTGATCGCTGAAGAGATCGTTGAGGAAGTCGATGTCCGGGGCGTGACGACTCAATGGGAAACTCCTTATAACAAACCCGCGTTTGAGGCGCTGGAAAATATCCAGTACACGAGACTTGCGCTTCAATATTTGCAGCAAGGTCGAATCGAGGATGCAGAACGGCTTTACAAGCAAGCTCTCGTCGTCGCAGAAAGAACTTTTCCATCCGGCGATCCGGCGATAACTCGAGCTGTCGAAGATCTCGCTTCGTTTTACTACAGCCATGAGAAATTCAAACAAGCGGAACCGTTTGTCTCGCGTCTTTTGAAACAGCGCGTGGAGAGCCTGGCTTGTGACGATTGGATTTTGATTCGCACAGTCGATCAGCTCGCAGATATTTATGAAAAATGCGGTGAGCCTGTTCAAGCACAGGCGCTCTATAAGTTTCTCCTTGCCCGTCAGGAAGAGTCCGTCGGTCAGAACGCCACTGTGTGCTCCTTCACACTCAGCCGTTTAGCAGAGAGTTATTTGAAGCAAGAACATTTTGCTGCTGCTGAATCGTTGCTCCAAAAGATTCTTGGAATACAAGAAACATTGCATGGTAGAAGTTCGATTGAAATCAGCATGACGCTTCAGGAATTAGCCAGTATCTATCAGAAGCTTGGAAGATATGATCGCGCTGCTGAAATGCTTGAGCGATTGTTGCACATTCTTGAATCTATTCATGGTGACAACGGACTTTCTGTTGCTAGTTGTCTGCTGAAGCTCGCGAATCTGCTCACTGAGATTGAAATGGTATCCGAAGCGGAACCGCTCTACAGGCGGGCTCAGGAAATCTACAGCTTGAGCTACGGTGATCGAACCGCTGCAGATTCGATGATCAAAAGGAAAGTCGAACGAGTGACGACCACGATGACAAATTTATCGAAACCGACGCTCAATAATCTTTCTAAACTTTCTAAAGACAAGCCTGCAGAACAGGAAGAATGCTCTCGTTTTCCGGCTATTCGTCTGAATCTTGATGACATGCTTCCGTCTAAGCTGGGAACTGGACAAGTTAGTCGTTGTCTTGGTCATGCAATTTCTCAACCTGCTTTGGCTGCTGGTAAAGTGGTGCCTCTTTTTGTTGATAAGCGAACGCCAATCGATTCGACTGCAAAGGATTTTTCCGACCGCTCAGTAAATTTCGAAAATCCAACGCCTTTTCTCGATGTCGACGCAGTGGCTGAGATGATTGAACCATCGTTGGAGTTTTCCACGACTGGATTGATTTCAACTATGGGTCAATATGAACCTTCCGCATATCCGTCGTTTGATTTTTCCGTAACCAGTGAATTGCCGGAGGAAGAGTTCGACGTCTCTTCAACTGGAGCTATTTCGCCGTTTATCGATTTCCAAATAGTCAAAGAAATCATTCCACCTTCGTTCGATTTCACGCCTTCGTTTGAAATCGATCCACCAAATTTTGAATCTACATCGAAAAAGTATGAGTTTCACAATTCCAAATTTGAGTCGAATGGTGAACTGGATTCGATACTTGATCCGTTTTTTGCATCAGAGTTGGCGAAGATCTACGAGTCTACAACCGTTGAAAATACTGGCGAAGATCTTAATGAACAGTGGTTATCCCGGATCAATCAACAAGACACGATTCCGGATTTGGATCCTGCTGGAAGCCTGAAGCTAGAACGAAAAGCTCGCAGTAACTCAGTTGAAAAATCTCCAGCGAAACCTGCAAAATCGGGTCGCACCACTCGCACGATGATCGAAGCTGTGAGAGCGGCAAAACCATCTCGACTGGCTGACAAAACCGCGTCAGAACTTTCCGAATTGAAAGAACTTCCGAAGCTGACACCGACTGTTCCTGGTGTTGTTACTGTGACAAGAACCGATTTAACGGCGATGAAGTCGCAAGAAGAATCATCAGCGAAAATATCCGCGATGCAACTGCGTGACACGGTCCGCGAGAAACCAGTTCTTTTGCCGGAGCCGTTTCCATCGTCACGCCGGAAATCAGCTACACAGCGCTCCTTTGCGGTTACTCATCCCGGTACGAAAACTCGATAGTCGTTTTCGACTAAACTTATGCCAACGCCAATTGCGTGAAAGTATAGACTGCCGGTACGGAATTTAAGTGCCACTACCTGCGAAGTCGTTTGTAAGATGTTTCAGCGGAAATGAAAGGAGGATTGTGCAAAAACATTCTCCTACAGAATATTTAGATCGAGCTCTTAAGATTATTCAAGCCAAGTCGATGAATAGCGATTTGGTTGACTGGAGCGCCGTTCGCGCCCATTGTTTCGAGATAGCTCAGCATGCCAAATCGAACGCTGACACTTATTCTGCGATCAACTACGCGCTTGCCGAGTTGAAAGACAATCATAGTTTCCTCGTCGCCCGAGTACAAACCAGTTCGTTAAGGCGCTCCTCTCCGTTGCCTAAAGAAGTTAAATCACGTGTTAAGCGTTCCGCTTCTATCGGAAATGGCGCTTCAGCCGTGGGTTTCGTCGTGGTGCCAAGTTTGGGAAGTGCGAGCGAAACTAAACCGGCATTAAATTATGCGAGCCGGTTGCGTCGAACTATCGCGGAAGGTCAGAGTAAAGGTGTGATTGGTTGGATTGTCGATTTACGAGAAAACCGTGGCGGTAACATGTGGCCAATGCTTGCCGGAATTGGGCCGCTTCTTAGGTCTGGCATTGTAGGCTGGTTTTCATCGAAGAAATTTAAAGCGTCATGGTTTTACGATGCTGGAAAATCCGCAGTAATTTTGAACAAGGGTAATAAGCGGATCAAATTTGAAATTACTGATGACGTCAAAGATTATGACATTGATATTCCAGTTGCTGTTTTGATCGATCGCGCTACTGCTAGTTCTGGAGAAGCAATCGCAGTAGCATTTAGAGGCCGTCCGAATACGCGATTTTTCGGTCAATCAACTTGCGGAATATCCACGTCGACCGAGCCTTTTAAACTGGGTGACGGCTCGATTTTGTATCTGACTACTTGTGTGGACGCCGATCGAAATTTTGTACTTTATCCGGCGGGTATCGATCCGGATGACCTAGTTCCAGAGAGCGAATTGCCTTTAGCCGATCCTGGTGACCCGTGTATTTCGGCCGCGATGAACTGGTTGCTGGAACCGAAACTTTTAAACCTGTGAGAACCTGCGTTTCCAGACTATTCAGAGTTGGCGCAAATCACGGATTCCGCCGGGTATAAAAGCAACGTGCTGAGCTGACAAAAGACAGAAATCAGTTGAAACCGAAATCCGCGAAACGGCAATAGTGAATCGCCCTCGCGTCATACGAAGGATTAGCGAGATTTCTTGTGCTTGCCCTTGTGGTGTTTCGTCTCCGCGGGGGCCGGTGCGGTCGCCGCTGGCGCGGATGATGCGTTGAACGACGCCAGTGTTTTGGAAATAGTCTGATCGGATGGGTTTAGCTCACTGGCTTTCTTCATCTCAATAAGACCTTCGGGAAGCTGGTTTTGATGTGCCAATGCGACGCCGAGATGGTAGTGAGCGTTGGCACTTTCCGGTGCAACTTCAACTGCTTTTTTGTATTTTTCAAGAGCGCTTTGCCAATCTTCTACATCTTGATACGCTTTGCCGAGCGCGATATAGGTGCCGTCGAAATGCGGTGCTTCGCTTGCTAGCGGCTCCAGTGCGGCGATTAATTGCGTGCCGTTATTATCGAATGCGCCTGCAAATCTTGCAGAGAATCCTTTTGGTAATTTGTCGTTCGGTTTGACGACAATGTTGACCAGGTCGCTATGCAGCTTAGCTGGATCGCCTTGAATCTCGCTCAGGGAAATGTTTTCAAACTCGCGACTGTCGGCGGCAGGAATAGTGCCGTCAATTTTTACTTGTCCTGCCGCCAGTTGCTTGCCACCGGAGTTTGCGATGGTGTAATCGACTAGCGGGTTCGAGATATCTACCGCATTGTGGTTTTTAAATTCAACAGAAACGATGGCTTTGCCTGCCACCACTTTTGGATCCTTGAGCGTGACGGACACGTTTCTCTTATAGGAATTCATGTCGAAGTTACTGAAGAATTGGAATGCCTGGAATCCAGCAAATCCAAAACCTAAAAGCGCGACAAAACCGATTCCCATAAAGATACTACGTGCGGTGCCGGACTTGGCATTCTCTGCAGCCTGCCGGTCCATGAAATTAGTCTGGATGTGTTCGCGATCTCTGGGCATGCCTGATTTATTCCTCTTCTTCGTCTTCTGTTGGTGGTTCGGTTTTCTCTACTTCTTCTACTGGCTTTCGCTTTGGCGGCGGCGGGAACTTTGGTCGCATCGCGCTGTAATGATCCAGGTAATCGAGACGCAACTGACCATCGGGATCCTGATAGTACTGTTGCAGAATTTGATCGAATCTCCAGCCGCGATTGGCAAATTCATTGGCTCCGTGTTGACTCAAACCGCGAGCGCCATTGCCTGGCCCGCGGTACGTGAACATCCAGCCGTTTCCTTCTTCATGAACGTCGAGGATTCCAGCTGTAGCCAATCCCAGCATCTTTGCTAGGGCAACACCGTAGACTTCGCGCGTTTTCTTCTGACCCATTACTTGAACGCTGCGAGCGTTTCCGTTCACATCCCACTGTTTTACAGCAACACCTTGAATATCGGAGACGCCCGTGATTGCTTCGAGTTTGCTGCTAGGGACGTGAGTCTTTCGCATGTTCAAGTTTTCCATGGCATCGCCCACGGTGGCACGATAAAATCCAGGTTTCACCTTGCCAGAGTCCTTAAGTACTAGACCGCGTGTTTCGAAAACCGCTTTGTAAGTGGATGGCGCTTCTCGAGCCAAGCCTTTATAGGCCTGGTCTCGCACATCCGGCACCAGATCGTAGCCTTGTGACTTCAACCACTTCGAACCTTTGCCGATGTGTGCCCACGCGTAACTTCGTGCTGCAACTGCTTGCGCCTTGAGCGCCTCGATATGCCAGCTTGCGGGCATTTCTGCCGGCACCACTCCGAGTAAGTAGTCTTCGAGATCAACCAGGTTTATTACGTTAATCGTTCCACCCATGCTGACGATTTCTAAGCAACCACGCCACCACTTGTCGCAAAAAATCCGGTAGTCAGGCGACGAAATGTAGGTTCTTTTCCCTTGAGGAATTGGGAATGTTTTTCCCGTGGCAAGTTCTTTGATCGCGCTTGGCGTGATCACATAGATCATGCTTGGTTTCAATGGAAAGACTGGTCGACCATCGACGAAAACCGCTCCAGGTGCCCAGATGGCGAATTTGGCAAACTGCTCTTGACGAACGATTCCAATACGCACGGGATGCACCATCGGCGGATACGGATTGAAAAATGGCACCATATTTGAAGGCGGTGCCGCTGTGTGCTTAGCAACCTTAGTCTCCGCCAGCGCTGTCCCGGCGAGCGAAACGGCGATCAAGGCAAAAACAAACAGCGAACAATATCTCGACTTCACGTCACGACCTATATTTTTTAGCCATCTCAATCGGCAACTGTGCGGAATTTTGAATTATTCTGCAAATAAAACCGAATTCGACTACACTTATTAAAGTTTTAAGCCAGGTTGAACAGCCTAATTTCTCAGTTTCCTCTGTCGATAATACTATGATCGTTGCGCCTTAGCTTTATAGAGAGACATGAAAAAGATACTCATCGTCGATGACGAGGTCGACATAGCCAATTCCATTCAGTACGTTTTGAGCCAGGAGGGTTTCAACACTTCCCTCGCTCACGATGGCTTGCGAGCCATGGAGATGTACGAGAAGGACCGTCCGGATCTGGTGATTCTTGACTTGATGATGCCCGGCATCGATGGTTACGAACTCTGCCGGCGGGTCAGAGCTCTGGATAAGAAAACGCCTATTTTGATGCTCACAGCGCGGACTTCCGAGATTGATACGGTCGTCGGACTGGAGCTAGGTGCCAACGATTACATTGCAAAGCCAGTCAGGCTGCGTGAATTGGTCGCGCGTGTCAAAGCTCATTTGCGTGAAACCCCTGATGCTCAGCGGCAAGTGAGCGGAATTCGGCTGGGTGACTTGCACATCGATGTCGACAGCCGCACGGTTCGGGTCCTGGAGAAAGAGATCGACCTGACATTCAAAGAGTTTGAGTTGCTACTGGCAATGGCCCGGCAGCCTAATCGCGTGTTCTCGCGCGACCAGCTCTTCTCCCAGGTCTGGGGCTCCGATTTCCTCGGAGAAAGCCGCACCGTAGACGTTCACATCAGATATTTGCGCGAAAAACTGGAAGATAATCCGAGTCAACCCAAGCACATTCTCACTGTGCGTGGCGTGGGCTACCGTCTGGTCTGGGAATAAGGTCAACAGCATAATTAGCCTTGGATGACTCAACCGGTCTCCGCTTTATGCTTCTTGGATTGGATTGGCTCGGGAAAGTGGTCGACAAATCTGTGCCGCTAACTGGGTTGCAGAAGGACCAACCAATTTGAATTTCGATGATTAGTGATCGCTACCTCGAGTATGTGGGTAGTGGACAAGTGTGGCCAAAATTTAAGGTTGTCATGGTGGGAATTTCCCCACCCGCCTCCCGTGGAATGGCTTGTCCGGCCAGTGTAATGCGTACTTTTCCCAGTGACAGGACTGGGGGCTGAAACCTATAGTCTTAGTACGATGAATCGGCGTTATTGCATCGTTGCACCGCTAAGTGCAGGACCGAATCACTCGGCAGTCCCAAGGGTCTTCATGAAAGTATCATCCGCGTTTTTTATGGGCATCAACGTTGCAGCCAGCATCTCTGTGGCATCGCAACCGGCGCTTGCTCAGGATGGTAAATCGACGCCCACGCTCGATTTTCTCAAGTCCACCCTGGTCAAACCAGCCCCCGCTGCTCTGGACGCCGCACCAGCTACATCATTGGCTGCTTACAACAACGTCAAACCTCGAAAAGTTTCGATATCAGATGAACGCTCCGTAGCCACTCGTAAGGCTCTTGCGACTCAAGGCGGCGTGAAACTGAGACCATTCGTCCCGAATCGCAAATTGCCAAGCACTACGCTGGCAAGCGACACTGCAGTCATGGACTACAGCAATATGCCAAAAACTCTCGACGGCGGAGTTTCTGAGTACTCTACTTATTATGCCGACGAAGCTTCGATGTCTCCTCGAGCGAAGTATTCGGTCAAGCAACAACAACGTCGCAATGACACTGCGCGAATCAAAGGGGCTGCAAAAGTTGCAAGCTCCTATGTTCGCCAAACGACACCACGGGCGGTGCCCGGTGGATCTCCTGCGGTTCCTGGCGCCGTCGGGCTGCCTTGCGCAGATTCGGCGTTCATTCCACCACCTCCACCGGCAATCAGCATGCGCACATCGGCTCCGCCGCTACCGCACGCCAGAGAATTGCAACAACAAGCTCAACGAGCTCAAGCGCCGGTCCAACAGGCTCAACAGCCCGCTCCATCGTTCAATCAGTTCTCTGCTGCTCCTCCGGCGATGATGCAAGAACCGCCAATGCAGCCTCCTCACCTCTCACCGCAAGAGCAGCTTGAAATGAACAAGCTGGTTGAAAACGCCTGTATTCAGCAAGGCATCAATCCGAATGCGACCGGAGCCGCTGCTAGTCCGGATCTTTACTCCAGAGTCGGCGCGCCTCCGTTTCCTCTCAGCCTCATTCCTGAGCCGATGTTGAAAGATTTCATCAAAGGCGCACGTTCCAAGAAGAGCGCCATTGCTGGTTCTAACCTCGCTATGGGTAGCGGTGGCGGCGCGGTTGGTATGGGCGGCGGTATCGGCGGAGCTGCTCACAGTGCGCCTCTGCCAAGAGCTGGTTTCCACAGCTATGTACACGGCGCGCAAACCACATCTTCTGTCGGTCAGCAAAATTTCACTCGTTTGCCGGTCACCATGCCGATTGCGAAGCAAAATCCTCATCCGCAAACAAAGTCACACCACTTCGTCGCCCCGAAGAAAAGCGTCGCGCAACAAGTTCCAGTTCAACACACCGAAGCTCCAAAACCTCAGCAAGTCATGACTTATCCGCCTTACCGCAGTCAGGTTAATTTCGGATCGTAGTCAGTCTCATTGCACATGAGTTAGTTCAATCGTTTTTGGGATTTTGGAAACGATCATCTCGGTCGAGAACTGCGGTTTTGAATTGCCGATAAATTTGGTCGTTCGAAAATTTCCTTTCAGTTAGACGAAAAATTTTTTCAGGCTGTAGCGAGGTTTTCAGAAACGCCGGCGTTTCAAATTCCCCAAGCTGCTGCGATTCAAGCCGAATCCAACCAATTTGTCTAAAAATCCCGCGCACTGGATAAATACGGCAACAAATGCGTTTCTCGCATATTATCTAGGGGGCAGGGTGTCTTGCCGCGAGGTCTTATGGGCAAAGGGTCCAGCAAGCCAAATCAGAAAACAAACGACATGGAACACCATGGCGAACTGGCCTGGAATCATTTGCAGGCAGGTGAATTCGAGCAGGCCTGTCAGGAGTATCAAAAGGCGATCGACCTCGGTCGCGAGCTGGAGCAAACTCGAAATTGCGCCGTGTATCTGAGCTACATGGCGATTGCGAAGATTGAACTCAAAGATCCGATTGGCGCCGAGGCTGATCTGCGCGAGTCAATCGCTCTGGCGAATACGAATGGCGACTCTGCCATCGAGGGTCATTCCAAGCTGATCCTTGGCGAACTTTTGCGCGATGCTGGGAAATTAGAACCAGCTATCGAGCAGTTTTTAGATGCTTACGACATCGCGTGTGAAATTCGAGAACCAGCAAGTGCCGAGCTTGCCCTCGGAAACCTTGGTCGTTTGTATCTCAGTCGCGGTTGGGCAGAACAAGCCTGCACCTGCTTCCTTGAGGCATTGCACCAGCGCGAAGAAACCCGAGACAAAGCGGCTTTGCTGGGCAGTCTTGGATTGTGCTGGGCAGAACTAGGAAAGTTCGATCAGTCGATTATTTATTATCGAACCGCTTACATGGAAGCAGAGTTTGTCGAAGATCCGCAAACCATGAGCGTCTGCAAAGGCAGTGAAGGTAACACGCTGTTCGAACTGGAGAACTTTAAGGAAGCGTTGTCTTGTTACGAGGAAGCGCTCAAGCTTTCCGAGCAAGCCGAAGATCCACGTCGTCAGGGCATTTGGCTGGGAAACATTGGAACGACCTGGCTGAAACTTGGTGACGCCGATAAGGCTCTGACGTTTTGCACGCGCGCAGCTGAAATGGCCAGGGCGAACGAAGACGTACAGTCTGAAGCCGCTCACCTCGACAGTATCGGTGATATTTTTGTCGAAAAGGGTGACCTGGAAAGCGCTCGCCAAAACTACGATCAGGCTTTGAAGCTTAGCGAGCAAATCGAAGACCGGCTTGGTAAGCGAATTTACCTCGCCAATCTTGGTAAGCTCAGCGAACAAATCGGGCAACTGCAACCAGCATTTGGATATCTCGCCCGCGCAGTCGATCTCTTTGACGAACAACGCGCTAACATCAAGGCTGATGATTTGAAAACCAGTTTTGCCAACCGTGGCGAAGAGCTATATAAGAATATAGTTCGCGTCTGCCTCTCGCTCGGAAAGCGAGTTGAGGCGCTGGAATACGTCGGTCGCGCCAAGTCGCGTGCGCTGATCGATTTGTTGAATAATTCGCCCATCGACATTAGTCACATGACCGGTAGTGATGATGAAGCTACCAAACGATTGATTGTTTTGGAACGCGAATTGCGTGCTCAGATCGATCGACTTGAACGAATCTTCTGGCAGGGACCATCGATTGATTCCGGGCACCGTGGTGCCGCCGGCGCTGTGACTGCCGAAGAAGCGCAACATGTCTACGCTGAGTGGCGAGACGTCGTCAATCAATTGAAACGTCACCATCCTAACTATGCAGATCTGGTTTCATCCAGCACACTTGGATTTAAAGAAGTCAAAGCCTTGTGGAACGATAAGACCCGCTTGCTGCGTGATGATACAGTGATAGTCGAATACTTCTGGACCGATGAGTATCTGCTTGCCGCATCAGTCTGTAATTCACAAACCGAACCTGTTGTTCACATGCTCGCTGATATCAAAGACCGAGATTCGCTCACCGAGGGGCTTGAGACGTTCCTTGAAATGTCGTCCACCGAAGGTTGGGAAGTGCCACCATCGTTGTGCAAGCGTTTGTACGACCAGTTGCTCCGACCCGTTTTGGAAGGGATTAAACAGGAGATCGGACGACTCGTGATTGTTCCTCATGGTAGTTTGTTCCATCTTCCATTCGCGGCTCTTCATGATGGCGAGAGCTACTTGTGCAAGAAATATTCGTTCAGCTATTTACCGTCGACTAGTTTGATACCGGTTTTATCGCGACACAATAGTTTTGAGAACAAGGAAACCTCTAGCTATTTAGTTTCAGCAATTAGTGACTACTCTGCGACGCGACGTGATGGTTTGGTCTTCAGCTCATCACTGCGTTCTGCTGCCGGTCTCGACGATCTGTCATACACGATGGAAGAAGCTCGAAACATCTTGGCTGTTGGAACAGTTGCTGCACAAAACGGAAAATTGATCATGAACGAAGAGGTGAAGGAGAATTTCTCCAACCTCTTCGGACAGTATCCGGTGGTGCACTTCGCAGGTCACGCAGTTTTCAATCCGGAGGAACCAATGGCATCAGGTTTGGTGCTCTCGGATGGAACCGTTCTAACCGCCGCATCGATTCTCGAACGAAGTTCGTTGAGAACGCAAGTCGGGCGTCTGCTCGTTCTCTCCGCGTGTCAGACAGGCGTCAACTTAGTCACTCCAGGCGGAGAGATTTTGGGACTCGCGCGCGCATTGATGTATGCAGGAATGCCTAACCTGGTTTTGAGTTTGTGGGAAGTCGCCGACAGATCGACTTCCGATCTAATGCAAGACTTCCACAATCACTGGCAGTCCGGAAAAGTTTCAATTGCAGACGCGTTAAGAGCGGCTCAGGTCAATGCTCTTGAGAGTGGTCAGCCAATTCACGCCTGGGCACCTTTCATTCATTTTGGCATCGACTAGAGCATTTTGATAGCAGTTGGTTTATACGTTCTTGCTAATCGTACTAATTAGTTTCTAAGTTGAATCAGAGGCGTTCTGGTTCTGGAACTCTAATTGTCGGTGGTATCAAAACCTGGAATCGGCGCTTGCGAAGGCGGGCTCACAGGTGGTGTTGGCGTCGCCGGAGCGGCATCTGGTGTTGGCCCTGGTGTTGGTGATTGTGCAGGAATCTGTCCAGGCACCGCTGGTTCGATTTTTCGTCGAATCAATTTCCGCCGTGGACGTTTCGGTCTTTGCGGCGGCTCTGGTTCTGCTGTGATGATCACTGCGTTCGATAAACTGGTTTCATCCAATTGATAGACTTGTGGTGTCAGTGGATGATGGCGACTCTGGAAACGTTTACGCACCTGCTCGACAAAGCGCTCCTGGTGCGGCGCATCGGGTGCCCAGGCAATTAAATAATCGCGGTTTGGAATTCCGACGTAGCATTTTTCTCCAAGATCCTTTTGCAATCGTTTTCGAACTTCCGGGAGCAAAATTCTCGTGGCCGCGTATCCATCAGGAATTGAGATGGTTATGTATTTCCCCTTTGGATCTTTGCCACCATCGTCGTTAATCTCAAGCTTTAAATTCTGAGAGTTTCTACTCAAGTTCTCATAGGCGCATTTGCTCACAGTGTCCAGGTTTACGTTCCATTTCTGCAAATTTTCTTGGTAGACATATTGAAAAGTATTTTCGGAATCAATTACGAAGCCTTCATACAGTTTGTTTGAAAACGGCAGAGGGCGATGAACCAGGACTTTCTTCGCAGGCTGCGACGTATCATCCGGTGACTTCTTATCGACTTTGACCTTCATGCTGGGCACGATCTGCGGACGTAATTTCAATTTCACGTCTTCCCAATTGGCTGACAATGGGGCGTTGAGCTCGGTAATGCTTTTTAGAAACCGACGAATTTCATCGTCTTCTTTTCCGGATTCGGTGTCTTGTCTAATTGTCTTGTACAGATTATTTAGGAACAGGTGATTGCCCTTAATCCAGGTGCACTGAAGCGGTTTGTCTGATTTCTTCAAATTGAGATTGGGAAACTCTTGCGTCGCAATCTGCAAAACGTGCTGCGTAAATGCCTCGCGATCGTCAGTATTCTTCTGCTGCGCATTCGCATTCGGAACAGACACCGCGCTGGACGCCAGAAGAAGGCTAGTCGAAACTATACTGCCCCATCGAGCGACCAACCTCCAATTCTTGAGGTTCGCAAACGGTTTGGCTTTAGAGATGCTCTCTCTCATTGTCTATCGAGACGGGTCCCCAAATGGTGCGCAGATGCAAGTAGCAACCGGATATGCTGACCGGTCTGCACGATCACATTCTAAAGCACCGTTGCTGTGAATACACGTCTAGTGCTTCTCATTTGTATCAGTCTCGTGAAACATCCATATGTCGGGTGGACGAATCGTGGTGTCTTTCAGGCTTGCGGGCCCGGAATTTATCTTGATGAATGATCGTACTTCGTCGATTGCTCGAATGGAAATTTTGAATTTTAGCCGGAAGCATCGAGCCTTTCGCAACGAATGCCTGGTTTCAAGAAACGAATATTAGTCTGAGTCTGTAGTGGGAACGCTCTCAGGTGCAGCCTTTGCTGAGCCACCGTCTTTGGCCTTCGGCTCCTCAGTCATAATTGCAATTAGTTTCACTCGCTGATCTGGCGTCAAAACCTTGCGAACCTTCAATAGCAGCTTGATTCTGTCGGTCGACATTTCGCCGGTAAGTTTGTTGATTTCTTCTTGTTTCGCTATCGCCTGGTCTTCGGGTGGATCTGGTTGAAGTTGAATCTGCTTCAATTGCTGGTAGAGTGCGACGAGCGACTTAACGCGCACGCGCTGCGTGCTTTCAAAGTCCTTCGCCAGCGATTTGATTTGCTCTTCCTGTTCGCTATTGATACCAGCCATCTTGTACAACGCAAGCGGGTCTTGCATTCGCGGATCCACTTGCCCTTCGCCACCACCTTGAGCCGATGCCGAACCCGTCGCGCCTACTGTCAGTAGTGCAGCGGTCATGAGGGCAAAAAATTTGTTGCTTTTCATCTGGGATCCTCGAAAAATTTCTCTTATAACTATAACGTCTTGACACCCGATTTGTTCCCCGCAGGGTAGAGCTCAGCGGACGCTTTTAATTGCCTGGCAGCGCAGGGCGTCATTTGCCTGAGTTCGACTGGATAACTGAACCGAATAATATTGGACGTGGTGATTTCGCCATCATCAATGGTGCCTATTGAAGTGATACCAATGGTAGTGAGTAAAATTCTGTACCGGCACTCGGTCGAGGTCATGGGAGAACGAATCGAGAGGTCAAAAACTTGTCTCACAGTAAACAACAATCGTTATTACACTTGTTGAATATTTTCTGGCTGGGTTTTAAGCGGCCGTCTTGTGGATGTTGATTATGCTCTGAGTTCAGGACCGTCGAGAAGACCACTGAGCAACTGGGGGACAATCAAGATTGAAGCATCTCTTTTGCCCGGACTTGATCGGCGGATTGAGAAGATTGCAAAGCAAAATGGTGGATGGGGGCAGATTATTGGCAAAGATTTTGTACCGCCGGAAAGTCCTATTCCGACCTTGAAAGTGTGGTTTTCTCTCGTGAGCAGTTAGATAGAGAGCGCGCTTACAAGGCAAATCCGGCGATCTACACGTCATAGGCGATTCACCGGAATAATACCGGCCTCGACGAGCAAATATACGGTGCCAGGCTTCATTTTGATTTGAGTTGTACAACTTCTACATTAAACCTGCTGGAAATCGCAAATATGCGGTTGCCTTGATTAGACGGCAAGCATATACTGGGCTTGGCGATCGGGAAAATGGAATGTCCATGAGCCACTCGGACTCGTTTAATTTCGCTCCTTTTGCACAGGGGCATACTCCGTCGTTGTCGCCCGCCTATGGGGTTGCGACGACAAACCAATCTTTTGCAGCTAGTGCCCTTGTGGCTCCGGCTGCGGGGCATATCGCCATAGTTGGAGCCGGGAACGCGGCCCGCTCTCTTGCCTGCTATTTGTCAAAACAAGGTTTCTCTCCTCATATATTGGTACGTTCCGCTGAGAAGGTGAAGAACTTATCTCAACGACGTTCGATTGTTTGTACAGGCAAAGTTGAGGGTGACTACTCAATAGTAGAGGCCACCACTGAGCCCGGACCGATGCTGTCGAAGTGTGCGACGATTTTTGTTGCTACGACAACTGATGCCTACGCTGATGTCGCGCGGCTTCTGGCGCCATACTTAACTGAGCATCACGAAGTAATTTTGTTCTCCGGGAAGTTTGCCGGCGTGGTCGAGTTCAAAAATGCGCTTGGTGTGCGAGCCCACTATCCTGCGCTTGTGGAAACGGATTCGCTCTTCGCAAGCAGAATTCAGGAAGATGAATCTGTTTGGATTCGTGGAATCAAACAGTGGACTTTGTATTCTTCGTGGAATCGATCACAAACGAAACGCAGCGGTTCGATCATGCGTAGATTTTTTCCGACACTCGGGGAAGCCGAGAACATTGTCCAGCGTGGACTTACTGACTTTGGTGCATTCGCTCACCCTAGCACGATGATTGCGAACATGACGAACATCGATCGCAACACTGGGTTCCTTTTCTACTATGAAGGTTTCACTCAAAACACACTTATCTTGCTTGAGCAGCTTGAAGAGGAGTTTCGCTCGATTGCTCGTGCGTATGAAACCAACATTATTCCGATGAAGGAATTGCTCAATCGTTATTACGGTTGCGACACTAGCGGCGACTTGCTCCAGGCCATGCGCACGGTTCCGAACTATTCGTTCAGCAAAGCACCGGGAACATTGCAACATAGATTCATAGAAGAAGACGTGGCATCATCGCTGGTGCCTATGCAACATCTGGCTCAGAAAGCCAAAGTTCGTACTCCGTTGATCGACTCGATTATCAATATTTCAACAGTTCTTTTGCAACGAGACTTTGTCAGTAATGGCCGGACTCTTGCTAAACTGGGTTGGAATGACATGAGTCACGCGGAAATCCTACGGGCGATCTATGAATAGGTTGGAGAAGTCTCAACATTCTGGGGCATCTGACGAAGCAAAATCAACCAGCGATAAAATTACGAACGCAAAAATCTTCTCTTCTGCGTGTGTCGTGGTGGCAATTCTTTGCGCATCTATAGAGCCAATTGTAGTCAAGCTCGGCTATGAACAGAATCTGCAACCCCTTCATTTGTTGATTGTGAAAACATTCATCGGTGCGATCTTGATTCTTCCTCTGACAAGAACCTATCGTTGGATTGGTTTTAAAAACCTTGGTCGCATTACTGTGTTGGCGTTGTTGCTCCTCAGTACGAGTGCGCTTAGCATCTTTGCGTTGAAACATATCTCCGCTGTTTTAGCGATTACGATAATCACAACAACTCCAGCGTTTGTTGCAATCATCAATCAAATAATAGGAAGAGATGAACTGACGCCGAAATTTTGGCTTGGTTTTGCTCTTGCGTTTTCCGGTGTTTGTCTCGGTCTTGATTGGTCGGGACTGTCGATGAGCCTGATCGGTTTTGTCCTCATATTTGGTGCTGTTTGTACGTCGACAACTTATCGCGTAACGATGGAAGGCACCGCAGGTACGCTTTCTCCTGCTTTGATATCGACATACTTGTTTTTTATAAACGGGCTTATCGTGCTGTTCGGGTTCATGCCATGGGTCGGAAAAATTCCTGATGCCGCCTGGCATATTGGTTCCTGGATGGGTTTCGCGTCAGCGTGTGCGAACGTGGCGTTTCTATTCGCACTTGCGTTGCTCGGTTCTACGAGAATTTCCATAATCAACATTTTGCAACGTCCAGCAATCATCGTCGCTGCTGCAATTATTTTGCGAGAGCCTTTGACCATCGCGCAAGGCGTCGGCGTAGTTTTGGTTCTTATCGGTGTGCAACTGGCCCAAGTGAAGCGGAAGAAAAAGGTTTCAATGGAGGCTATGGTCCAAGCTGGAGTCTCAAAAAGTTAGCTAATTTCCGCAGGTTGATAACTCATGACGCGTGCAAAGTTTTGCTTGTCAAAACCGTTCTCGCAACAACCAGGCTTCATGGAAGTCGCGTGAAACGCTCTGTTCGTAAGGTTTCGCGAGAATTTCAGTCAAGTCTAAGTAATAGTTATATTTGTGACGGATTTGGAAATTCCCTGCTACAAAGTACGTAACTTATTGATGGAGGGAAATCTCATGGGCTGTAAACCAATTCCTGATGGTTACCACGCTGTAACGCCATATCTGGTAGTTAGCGGCGTTTCAAAAGTGGTCGACTTCTTGCAAAATGCATTTGACGCCAAAATGGTCGGCGAACCGATGAAAGGTCCTGATGGAGCCATTCGTCACGCAGAAGTGCAAATCGGCGATTCTAAACTAATGCTCGGTGAAGCGTGTGAGAAGAACGCACCGATGCCTTCGATGTTTTATCTCTACGTCGAAGATTGCGACAAGGCATACGAGAAAGCCATCAAGGCTGGTGGCAAATCAGTTAGAGAACCGGAGACACAATTTTATGGTGATCGGTCTGGTGGCGTAGAAGACTCTGCTGGTAATCAGTGGTGGGTTGGATCTCGCGTGGAGGAAGTTTCGCCTGAAGAGATGAAAAAACGCATGGCTGAGAAGTATCAGGAAAAAGCTGGCGCTAAGGCGTAGTCTGACTGGGAGTTGTTTGAGCCGCCAGGATGGCGGCGCTCCCGGGGTCGGCGCTCACGGGGTCGGCGCTCCCAGGATTCTAATTTTTTGCGAGCTGCTCTGGTTGGAGAGCGGTGAAGTGGATGGTGGCAAAATTGTCGCTGAAATCGATTTTGCACACTGTGCCAACTGGAATGGAAATTCTCCAGAAGTTGATAAGCGGCATGCCGAGCGCTTCTACGAGGATCGACCGAATAACGCCTGCGTGGGAAACAATGGCGATCGTTTTGCCTTCGTTTTCTTTAATCACCTTCTTCAATTGAACACGAATTCGTTCATATAAATCGGTTATAGACTCGCCTCCGGGGGGTGCGTTGTCTATTGGATTCGCGCTCCACGCCTTGTATATGTCGGGATCGTTTTCTTTGACATCCACGTACGTGCGACCTTCCCAATCACCGACGCTCCATTCATTCAGATGTTCGATCGGGACAACTGTTAATCCAGTTTCGTTAGCAATTATTTCTGCAGTCGAACGAACTCGCTTGGCTGTGCTGCACGCGAGCACGTCAGGTTTTATGTTGTTGAGCCAGGCGCCGAGCGCCTTTGCTTGATCTCGTCCGCGCTCGGTGAGCTCAACACTGGGATCGTTGTAAAGCTTGCCTTTCTCAGTTTCTTCAGTCGCGCCGTGTCTGAGTAAATAGACTGTCGTAACTATTTCCAGAGGATGAAGCGGTTCGCTCACTTTAATGGTCTCCGTCGACGGTGCAGGCATCGGGGCTTAGCAAAGCCTCGGCGTTCGCTGGCCTTTGTAACCCGTATACACCAACAATGTCCAGCAGTTTTTCAACTTGTGATGAACGCAGCGTTTTAACACCTCCTAAAAGGTGTGCAACCAGCATTGTTTCTGCGTGGTGCTCCAACGTTTCTAATTTGTAATACGCATCCCAGATGTCTTTGCCGAGAGCTAGTGCACCGTGATGGTCGAGCACCAGCGCATCATATTTGGTGACTATCTCTGAAATACTTTGTGAAACCTCATCTGTACTTGGTGTCGCATATGGTGCTACAGGAATGGTCCCGAGCGTGCAAACGACCTCTGGTAAAACGCATTTCGCCAGGCTCTGTCCCGCCACAGTGAAGCCCACTGCGACTGTTGGATGAGCATGAACAATCGCTTTTATGTCGGAACGTTTTTTATAGCATGTGATGTGCATCGCCAATTCTGTCGATGGACGGCGGGTTTCACCAGCAATCGGTTGGCCTTCGATGTCGGTTAAAACAAGCTCCTCCGGCTTGAGTCTGCCTTTGCAGGTGCTTGCCGGTGTTGTCAGAATGAGATTCTCTTCTAGCCGAATGCTGAAGTTACCCTCTGTTCCGCAGATATATCGGCGCTGATAGCATAGTCGACCGACTTCGACGAGGTTTTCCCTCTGGTCTCGATAGTTGTCTGGTTTATCCACGCAAAGTCTCCAGTTTAGTTCTCACCGTTTGAATGAAAACCGGGGGGCGTTGGATGATTATATTCAATGGTGACAGGAAATTCAGTGACCATTGCGAGACTTGCACTGTTTAGCTAGGAGCAAACGATTTCAAGCGAGAAATTCGAAACTTCAAGAATAAAAATTTGAATTACCCAGGCACCACTAGCGGTATCGTCGGTTTAGTAATCTGGAAAAAGATTCCCCAGTTATACTTGAGGCACAAAGATAATCAGCTAGCGCCAAAGTCAACCGGCTCGTTGTTTTGACGTTATTTGTTACGCTCAATTGAGTCTTTGCAGATTTAAGCGCGTTAATAATCGCGAATTGATCTTTTGCTGATCCTTGGGCAATCAGTGTCCGTTTTCTTGGCGCCAGAGTCTCAAATATATTTTCTAACGAAAGGTGAACAAACCTTTATGGATGTCAATTGTATATACGAATTGGGGCTTCCCGTCGCCCGCGTCCGAAAAACTGGGATTTTCCGCCTACTTGATTTGTCAAGTATGTTGTAGAATCCGGGATCTGGCTAATAACAGAATCGCAGGTTTGCAACTGGACTAATGGCAGAGCCCGAGTTGCCGAACAGTAAGAACGAAATTGACCTGACCGACCTGACGAAGTCCCAGTCGTCCCTGCTGTTTTTGCGACTGGATGGAAACACCGAGGAAGGATTGAAATGCGTTGTCCCGCCTGCACTCAGAGAAATTCTGTAGCAGCTCGTAACTGTAAGTTTTGCGGTGCTAAGTTCAAAAAGGCTCCCCAGATACCGTTCCGGGCGATTGGCGGCATCGTCGTCGTCGGACTGGTAATTGCAGCTTCGTCCACCGTGGGCTCGATGATCTTCGGTGGAAAGCCGGTTCCGAAGCTCAAGCCGATTGCAGAACGTATGGCTGCTGGTCCTAAGAACCCTGAAGACGCCCAATTGATGCGGGTTGAATTGGATAATGCCGTAGTCGGTTATTTAGAACAAAACGGTAACTTGTCTTCGCCAGACCTGCTGACCAAATTGCAGTCCGAGGTCCCGTCCAGTGCCTTCGAAGTTTTAGTCTTCGATTTGCCAAACAAAATCAAGTTGGTCGAACTTGCCTGCGTGCTGCAACCCTCCGACTACCTTGTCGTTCCGAGCAAGCAAGGCAATCCGAAAGTCACCCGCATCTCCGGCTTGAGTGTGTTCGATGGCGCTCGCGTGGTCGATTCTAAGCCAGACCCATGCCTCGTACTGCTTGGTCACTCGACCGGAGAACATAAGCTGGAGCCGCAGTTCAGGGCGGTAGCTCTGATGCCTAGCGGTGAGACCATTGACAAAACCGATAAGTTATTCCCTCCAATGAAGGGTAGTGGATCCGCGAAGTTTATTGATGGAACGGATGACATAGAGATCAATCGCTCTGTTGTTTCGTCAGCGAAGGATGAGAATCTTTTCGATAAGAGCGTCAACTTCACGGATGAGCCATTCAAGACAACTTTGAGATTCAAGAATGGTACCTACGAACCATCAGTTTCGCTCGGCAGTAGTGAGATTGGTGCACTGTATGCGGTGGCATCCAGCCTGGTTGATCCGAGTGCGGCCGACATCTATCGTCAACAATTGTCCAGCGAAGTTCGCGATTCCATCAAAAAGATGGAGGATAATCCTGTGTTGGCTCCTGGTAGTTTCAAAATTACAAAGGTGACGAAATCCGCTCCTCGACGTAGTCGACGTTCCAGAAGGTCGTCGGGTGATGGCGGTGGAGCGAACTATATTCTCGCGACAGGCAAACGCGGTTTCGAAGTTTCATTAGTGAAGGCTGGACGTTGGTCTGTGACCACTATCAAGGAGACGGCGGCGCCGCTTCCGTCCGAGACGGTCGCGACTGAGCCCGTGGAGGAGACGACACAAGCTATCGCGGAAAAACCGATTGAGCCGATAGTTGAGGTCACTCCAGAACCGACGCCAGAACCGAAAGTTGTGGAACGACTTCCCGAAAAGAAAACGGTTAAGGTAGCCACTATATCTGGTACCGAGGAAGCGGAGCCCAAGGCCAGTAAAAAACGTGACAGGAAAAGCGAACAGGCTGAGTCCGAATCTAGATCGAAAAAAGAACCTAAGCAGACTGAGACAGCAAGCAGCTCGACGCGAGGAACACCGTCGGAAATCGTTCGGAAGGTGACGATGCGAACTGGACCTGCTCGTCAGAATGAGTCGATCACTAATCTTGCTCCCGGTGCCGCAGTCAGAATTTTGGAAGAGCGGAACAGTTGGGTAAAGATTGCAGCAAACGGCCGAGAAGGCTGGGTTTATGGCAGCTACGTGAAGCGTGGTTCCAGAAAATCTTCGAGCGTTGCCAACAAACCAGAGGTATCCGAACCAGTACCTTCGAAGCGTGAAAAGAAGCGAGATCGTGAGCGTGAACGAAAGGTAGCTTCGGAATCGAAGAAATCGAAGCCGCCGGCTCCGACGAAAACAGCCTCAACTAAGACTACCAAAACTGCGTCTGCCACCACTAGTAGTGTTGATAAGAGTAAGAAATCAGGCAAATATAAATCGCAAATTTCTAGCAGTAAGGCGCATGCCGCGCCTAAAGAAGCTGTTGACGAGCCCGATTTCGTTCCGTAAGCGAACCATACAATCGAAAAAATTGTAAGAGAGGTGCTGTTTGTGAACTGTGCATGCGGGTATGAACGAACTTGCCTACGCTGACAGATTAGCTTTTGGACCTGAACTAATAGAGTTTTGCTTGCACATGTGAGATGTCAAGCGTGGCGTCCCATGCCTTTTCAGGTTTTAACGCATCCAGTTTCGGGTATAGAATGCGGGTCACATAAGTTTTGAGGTGCTGGTTATGGCAGACAAACCCGTAGAAAAACCTGCTGTAGAGAAACCCGCTGAACAGACCGAGCAAGTCCAAAACAGCGAGCAGCTGTCTATAAGTAACCAGACGCCTACTAACACTATCGCCGAAGGTT
>CAZRMH010000010.1:0-714 GCA_964600935.1 uncultured Candidatus Obscuribacterales bacterium | reverse complement strand
CAACAACAGAGTCGCATCGATCAGCGCGCAGATGTTGGATAGCGGTCTGATGCCGGCCGTAGATCAGAGTGACGTACCATCGACTGCTGCGAAGGCTGCTGAACTCTTTGATCGAAAAAATATCGGTATTTCATCAGACGGTGGACGTTCGTCCGGATCCGCAATCAGCGCGCTTCTCAAAGCGAGTGGTGCTGACATCACTCCGACAATGAACATTCAACATCTTAATGCGCAGCTCAAAGACGCTGGTTGGGAATCGACTGAATTCAAAGGTATCGAGCAGTTGAAACCGGGTGATCTAGTGTTCACCGGTATGGAACCTCATGGGCGAAATGTTGGCATCGTTGGCGAGAATGGAAAGATCTATTCGCACAGCATGCGTTCCAATCAATTCGAAGGCCGCACAAAGTGGAGCAGCAATTTCGTTACGGTGTTGCGTCCGCCTTCGGATAAGTAAGTCAAGCTCTGTGGCTTGAGTTGAATCTACTTTACCGTCCGAAATCTAGTGTAAAGAGCCGACCTCTCCAGGTGGGCTCTTTCGTTTAGATTCTTAAAAATCACTAACCGTTCGCCAAAGTAATGGAACATGACAGATTGCCAATAGGCGGCGAGGCTGAGTATATGCGCCATTGCCCCAATCGTGTTCCTTATTATGTGAATGCTAAAAGGTAGCTCTTTGCTAGCCATGTTATTATCTGGCATCGCTTGACCTCC
>CAZRMH010000009.1:0-41143 GCA_964600935.1 uncultured Candidatus Obscuribacterales bacterium | reverse complement strand
CAGCCGCTAAGAAAGCAGCTCCAAAGAAAAAAGCAGCAGCCAAAAAGCCAGCCGCTAAGAAAACCGCAGCTAAGAAGACTACAGCTAAAAAGCCAGCCACCAAAAAGGCAGCTTCCACCAAGAAGAAGGCAACAGCTAAAAAGTCCGCAGTGAAAAAGCCAGCCGCCAAAAAGGGCGCAGCTAAAAAACGCAAAGCAGCACCAGTCGCTACACCAGTTACGAACGGTGAAAACAGCGGTTCCTAATTTAAATCATTAGGGAAACTCGAAAGACCTCGGAGCAATCCGAGGTCTTTCATTTTGTCCAAAGCATTCAATTACTGATCTAGAGTAGTGAATGACTTTCAAGAAACTCTTGCGATGCTTGCCAGATCTCTGGTAGCGAAATCGCAAGCTCATGACCATCGTCGAATTCGATCAATTTCGCGTGCTCGGAATTTTGTTCTGCAAAATGGTGGCTTTCACTTACTGGCACGACATCGTCATTGATTCCGTGCAGAATCAAAGTCGGGATAGACACGTGTATGTTTCGAGTTTCATACGATTCCAGATCTTCGACGAAACGATAACTCAACAATTCATTTCGATCGCTGCCGTAGTGAAAAACTTCAATCGCACCTTGTTCTCTCCAAACGCTGCGTTTATCAGGTTCTACAAGATGCATCCAACGCTTTTCGATACCAAATCCGGGGGCTAACAAAATCAGTGCTTTGATCGACGGAAAACGAAGAGCAGACAACGTTGCCACCAATCCACCCATGCTCGATCCGATTGCCACGCAATTTCTCTTGTCGTTCAACATCGAGCCAACTAGATCGATCTGATTGGTTAGAGTAAGTTCTCTAAACGATGGTGCGTTTAAATCGGGAATCGCGGTAGTGATACCACATTCAAGTAATCGATCGTTGAAGTAACGAGCCTTTTTTGATGCCGGCGATGATGCGAAACCGTGAAGATAGATAAAGTCGAAGTCAGACATGAGTGATAGATGTTGGAGCTATAAACTTGATTGGGGTCAGATTTTGGCTGAAAATCCTGCCATTCGATCGTGATCCGCGATCAAAACGGTGACAGATATTTCCTGGACTTCGTTTCAGTCAGGCAGTGAAGAATGGCTTGAGCTCTGGGTTTCGAACTGGGCTCGAATCAGCAAAAAGCGCGAACGTCAATTTCACTTCTAAAACTATTGAGCGCTTGCAATCCAGCTGTACCAAGGACTAGAGTGGACTGCCGATGTAATTTGCAAACCGAGAGTGTTTCTTCCACCGGCATCACCTTTGGATATCAGGATCCAATCGCCGGCACCATAAAAGGTGTAAATCCAAATCTTTTCTTGCATGTCGACACATGCCACCCACTGATCGTAGTAAGGCAGATGTACCGGATAATATGCGAATGCCGCGGTTTCACCGATATCAAAAAAGTCCGGCAATGTTTTCTTCCAGTCTTCTTTGCTCGCCAGTATCAACGTCTGTCTTACACGTGAGCCTTCGAGAACCTGAGCAACGTTGTTCTGCTTCATTTCACTCGTCCAACGTGCAGGCAGATATAAATACATCGTGCCATCAATCACGTCAGGAAATTCAAACGGAGCTTGATACCAGTCCGCGGATTCGCCCGGTTGCGCGTAAGATTTGAACGAGAATGCTTTTGGATCGACTCCAAGTTTTTCGCAAAAAAGTGGATGAGACATTTCAACAACATCGGGAGGGGCCATGTCCATCTGGGCCCAGCTGTTGAGACTCTCCTTGAAGATGGAATTTACGTCGTCGCTCATTTAGTGGACCGTTTCCCTCGTTGTGATTCCCTTACTTCGGTCTGTGCCTGTACACAGTTTACTGATGTTGGAGTGGTTTGGATTGAACATTTGACTTGTGCTGATAACATTCGCTCGACGGCCACTTCCCTAAACTTTATACCTATATATAAGGAAGGAAAACGTATTTTCTCTTTGCAACGCGCAATGTTTTGTCAATCATAAGCATATGGACAACGCCGTCTTGCTTGACGTTTGGTTGTTGAGGTGCAGATTTTACATGCCTATAACCTTCGTATGGGTTTTTGTTAATCAAGGTGGCATAACATGAACACTATCTTCCCACTCAACGTACGGGTGAGGAGAACTTGGGTCTACAAAGACCCGCAAACATCACACCTATTAGGAGGTCAACGATGCAAAAGTTACAGCTAGCAGCAGCATTAGTCGCTGTTCTAGGATTTGCAACTCAGGGCCAAGCTGGCGCCGCAGACAAAACCAGTGAACTTTCCGTCAAGGAAAAATCTTCTCCTTCCGAAATCAGCAAGAAAGTAAATCTCGCTGATGAGACAACAACGACCAAAGAAGAGAAGAAGACCAAAGTAAAGAAAGAGAAGAAAGAAAAGGGCAAAGAAGGCTCCTGCAAGGGCAAAGAAGGCTCATGTAAAGCCAAAGACGAAGCCAAGGGCAAAGATTCTTCCTGCAAGGGCAAAGAAGGCTCCTGCAAGACAGAAGAGAAAAAAGGCGAGTAATTTCTGGGCTGGTTTCCGCCAGCCTTTTTTGCGCGTTGTTGACTTTGCAGGTGACGATATGACTTTCGACTTCTTGAATACGAAGAAGAAGCTTCCGGTGCTCGGCATTGGTCTCGGTTTGCGCCGAGAATTGGCACATGTGACTTTCGAAAATCGCGACAAAATTGACTGGCTGGAAATCGTGCCGGAAAACTACATGGATCTCGGGGGGATGGCTAGAGAACGGCTTGAAAAGGCTTATCCTGCTTTCCCCCTTGTGACCCATGGAGTCAACATCTCGATAGGATCTACCGATCCTCTGAATCTGGATTATTTGAAATCTCTAAAACGTTTGCTTGATACCATAGACGCACCATGGTTCAGCGACCACCTCTGTTTCACGTCAATTGGTGGTCATTATCTCCACGATCTTTTGCCGCTGCCTTGTTCGCGTGACGCGCTCGCGCATGTCGTAAAACGAATCAAGGCTGTTCAACAATATATCGAACGCCCATTTTTGATTGAAAACATTTCGTTCTACATGGATATGCCAGGCTCGGATATGAGCGAAGTTCAGTTTCTCGCAGAGGTTCTCGAGAAAGCTGATTGCGGGCTTTTGCTAGACGTCAACAATGTCTACGTCAATTCGATCAATCACAATTTTGATCCGTATAAATACATGAATTCGCTGCCACTGGACCGCACGGTGCAAATGCACGTCGCCGGTCACAGTCACGGTGAAGAGATGATCATCGACACTCATGGAAATCCTGTAATTGAGCCTGTTTTCGAGCTCCTCGATTACATTCTAGCTCGCGTTCCGGTTAATGCCGTGATGTTGGAGCGTGACCAAAACTTCCCTGAATTTTCTGAGATTCTGGATGAGGTTCAACAGATTCGAACGATCGCAAGCAACTATCAACCGGAGCTTGCGAAAATGAAGCCAGCAGCGCTTGAAGAGACTACCGTCGGTGCCGCAAACGAAGTTCAGAATATGCAAGAATCAGCCGTTGTTCCAATTACTGCAGGAACACGAAGAGGCGCTCGCGCTTGAGATGACAATGACAAAAACACTTCAAGAAATTGAAAATTCATTAGCAGTATTGTGGACGCAGGATGCTCCGCGCTTGCAATTTCTCAAAGAGAAAAAAGCTGATGGCATAGATGACGAAATTTCAACTGCGCTCGATCCGCGCGGGGTTCGCTTATACGCGAACCTTATAAAAACAGGTCGCCATGATCTGATGCAATCTATCTATCCCGGTTGCAAGAAAATTCTCTCAAGAAGTTGGACCAAATTGGTCGATCAATATTTTGAGACTTGTCCTCCCGGGCACTACAACTTGAACCGAGCTGCTCAGGGATTTTCTGAATTTTTGAAGCTCCATACTCCGGAGTTAGTAACACGTCACGGTTTCCTTCCGGAATTGGCAGACTACGAGTGGGTTGAACTCGAAATCATGGAGAGCGACGTTGTCGTTCAACGTGGTATCAATCTTCAACTCGATAGTCCTGAGAAGTTCCAGAAGTATGGACCGATACTAAATTCGGTGCTGATTGTTCGCAATTATAATTACCCGATTACCAAATTGGTGGATTGGTTGCGCGATGATGTGCGCTTGCCACGCCGGGTCAAGAAAGACAAAATCAATCTGGCTATCTATCGCGATCCCGAAGAATTAAATGCGAGATTTCTCGAACTCGGTGAATTAGCCGCGAAGATGATTGAAATACTTGGTCAGCGCCAATTGAGTTATGCTGATTTGATTGCTTTTGCGGTCAGTGAATGCCAGTCAAAGGATCCGCAGCAGACTGTTGTCAAAACATTGGAATTGTTCGAAGAGCTTGATGAATTGCAAGTCTTTGTTGGCAGCCGTAAACTCGACGCTTAATTGCACGAATTCAGTGTTCAAATCGAAAAGCGCGGCTCTAGACTTCGTCGTCGCCATCGTTTTGATCGGTTTCGGAATTCATTGAAGCGACAGCCTCTTCTGAGATGCGATCGAGGTCCGCTGATGACAGAGCACTCTTTACTAATGAAGCGGGATCGCCTGATTTAGTGAGCAGCATCAAATATTCGATATTACCTTTCGGTCCCTTTAATGGAGAGAAGGTGCAGGCAGTCAATTGCAAATTGAGATTGGAGATGAAGTTGGCAATTCTGTTCAAAACGTCGGCGTGCACTTTTTGATTGCGTACGACGCCTTTCTTTACGGCTTCCTTCCCGGCTTCGAATTGAGGTTTAACCAGGCAAATGATTTCGCTGCCATCGGGCTTGAGCAAATCTTTTACAGCCGGGAGAATTTTCTCTAGGGAGATAAAGGAGCAATCGATTACCGCTAAATCAGCCGCTTCCGCTGGTTTTGATTCTTCTGAATTGGGGTCGCCGTATAGATCGTCCCTCGACAAATAGCGAGCATTGACGCGTTCTTTCACCACAACCTTGGGATTGATTCTCAGGCTCCAGTCAAGTTGCCCATAACCAACGTCGATTGCGTACACTTGTGCCGCTCCATTTTTGAGCAAACAGTCCGTGAACCCACCAGTAGATGCGCCGATGTCGAGGCAAATTCGATCTTTGGCGTTGATTTTGAATTGCTCGATTGCCTTTTCCAGTTTCAATCCGCCGCGACTGACATAACGTTGTTTGGCGAAACCTGGCCTTAATTCGATCGAATCGTTGCCGGACACACTGGTACCGGATTTGGTGCACTTCACTTTGTTTACTATGACGGCACCATCCATGATGGCGGTCTGCGCTTCTTGACGCGAGTCGAATAATCCTCGCTCTACTAAGGCGAGGTCCAGACGCATTCTCTTTTTGCTATCCGAGTTGGATGATGTCATAAGTGAATTGGGGAGCAGACGATGGCTTGAAGATTCATAACATACCTTTTCACAGCAAAGTGAATAGAGTATATTTCAAAGTAATGGAGTAGACCTGGCTGGATGAAGACACCGCCTTGAAAGCGGCTGCCCGAAAGGGTTGGGGGTTCGAGTCCCTCCTACTCCGCCACCTTTACAAATTTAGAATACTTTCTCGGACCGAGCGTGTTGTCTGAATGCTGGTTGCCGTAGGTCTAACGACTACTGATTTGAAAAGTCTGGACCATTCTGAAGTGGTCCTGATGTCATCAGGGGCGCTCGACGTTTTCCGTCTGCCGGATCCTGGCGATAGCATGGTTGGGCTTTTGAGTGCCTCTTCTTCTGACAAGCCGGTTGCTCGGGTCGCAGCGGGAGAGAAATTTAAGGTCAAAGGTATCAAAGAGGTAAAAGGCGGTTCTTTGTCTCTCGAGGCTTTTGATGGAGTAAAGAAACTACCAGGCGGCGAAGGCTGTTTTTTGATTCGCGGCCAACAATCAATTGGTTTACTCTCGATCAAACGACCAGGTGCATCGGGAACGACTGGTGCAAAATACAACGGTTCAATCGCCATTTATGTGCGGAACGGGCATCTCAGAGTGGCTCTGATTCTCGATCTCGACAAGTATCTGAACGGTGTGCTGCATTCTGAAATTCCCGCTTCATATCATATCGAAGCCGTCAAAGCCCAGGCTGTTGCCGCCAGAACGTATGGCTTGAACCCGCGCATCAGCCACGCTAAAGACGGTGTGAACGTGTGTGATTCATGGCTTTGCTGCCAGTATTTCGGTGGCTTGACCACGATTTCCTCGCCAACACATGAACGTGCTATTCATGAGACTCTTGGTCAGGTTTTAACCTACCAGGAAAAACCAATTCTGGCATTATTCAGCTCCTGCGCAGGCGGGCATACGGAAAATTACGACAATTGTTTTTCCGACCCCACGACCGGGCAATTTCCACCACCGGCTTTGCCCTATCTGAGCGGTGTTCCCGAGACTAAAGACCGAGTCAATTTGAAATTGTTTGACGAGAAAAATTTGCGGCAGTTTTACGCCAGTGCACCATATACGGTGGATGCCTCTTCCAATCATTTTAAGTGGAAGGTTCATCTCACCGCTGACGAACTGGAATCGCATATGCACGCAACAATTCAAGCGATGCTCAAGGATGAGCGTGCACCGTTCGTAGTGGCACCACCATCCGGGAAATTCGGGCATATCGAGTCATTCTCGGTGCCGAAGCGCGGTGTATCGGGTTGTGCCGTGGAGGTGGAGGTGAAAACTAATACCGGGGTTTGGCGCGTCAAAAAAGAATTGGTTATCCGCGATCTGTTTAAAACACCGGAAAAGAAATTGGCGAGACTGAAGAGCGCCAGAATTTTCTTCGATCAGCAGCATGACAAGCTCGGACACTTAGGCAGTTTGTCGATATCCGGTCTGGGCTGGGGCCATGGTGTTGGTCTCCAGCAGACGGGCGCTCAGGGCTGGGCAAAACTGGGTTGGAAGTACGAGAACATTCTGTCCCATTACTTCTGCGGCTCTGCTATCCAAAAAGTATGACAACCGAAATTGCGTGACATCTTCCGTACACGGGCACTTCTGGTCTGGTGTGTCGAGCGAGGAAATGATAACTTTAGGGGACGGGAGAACAGCTATGCGCTTCAGATTATTTGCAACTACAAAACTGGTTCCAGTATTGCTTACCGCTGTCGCATTAACTGCATGTGGTGAAGTCGGCAAACCTGACTTCAACATGGGCGGAAACATGGGTGGCAAGAAGTTCGAAGCGGTGGTTACCGAGGCGCAGGCTGCGCGCACTGCCGGCAATATTGCCGACGCTGAAAAGCTGTATAACGAAGCTATCGAAATTTGTGTGAAAAAGTACGGTGAGAATGCCGCTCAAACAGGTACCTGTGTTGGCTATCTGGCGGAACTCTACATGGCAAAACAAGATTGGAAGCTCGCCTACACCAACTACAAACGCTGGCAAGCGATCATGCAAGAAGTTGATCCAGGCGGCGAGCAGCTGAAAATTATTCAACAGAACTTGAAAAAGATAAAAGAAAAGATGATCCAGTACAATCTGGTTCCAGAAGAGGTTCTGAAGAAGCGTGCAGAGAAACGGGATGCCGAAGAAAAAAAGAATGAAAAAGGCAAGTAATAGTTGCGCCAATAGACCGCTTAATCGTTTCTCCAGTATCGCCGTTGTGATTGTTCTCCTGTCCGTGTCGACAGGCATCTCCGGTTGCTTCGAAGGTAAACTTCTGAAAGAGTGGAAGGCTAGCGAAGTGGAGAGCTGGTACGAAGAGAAGCCTCAGAGTTTTGATGACTACATGCGCCTGGCGCGTCAAAAAATTCAGACTGGCGACACTGAAAAAGGCATTCAACTTTACCAGGACGGGATTAGAGATCTCGACAGTCAGTATGGTGAGAACGGTGACATACGCGTTGCAACTTGCGCTGAAGAATTAGGCGTTTTGCAGGAGAAGCTCGGTCGCAACGTCGATGCCGAGGTGAGCTACAGAAAGGCTCTGGAGGCGCGCCTAAAGGGATTGCCACCAACTCATAATGATGTGAAACGTAGTCGACAGAAGTTGGCGGGCGTGTTGAAAAAATTGTTTAAAGCTGATGAAGCCAGAGATGTTCTTGCGGGCACAACGACCGTCAAGAAGGAAGCGACTGAAACGACGACTGCAGCAGTGAAGTCTGAACCAAGAGTCCGTCGGCATAAGAGACCTTCTCAGTAATTCTGATCGTTTTCAAACGGGATTTATCAGGGCGTAGCTTCGTTGTTTGGCTGTGAAAGCATGCCTCTAAGAAGACCGAATTGAAACGTCCAGTCGCGAAGACCGGCTAGAGTGAGAACCCGTATGCGGTTTAGAGCTTCCGCAAGAAGATCTCTTTGCCTTGCAATCTGACCTGGAATTGAAACTCGGGTTTCTTTGTCACAGGTGGATCTTTGAATTTCGCAACCTTCTGCACGGCTTTTTCAAGTGTGCGGTTGAGAACTTCGGCCTTCGCATCCGTAGATAGCAACTCGATGCGCTTGACGTTACCCTCAGCATCGATGCCGACGAGCAGTCCGCCTTCCTTCCACTTCTTCGGCTTTTTGTTTTCGGCTTCGTAAGTATCAGCTTGTTCGATCAAGTTTTCCGGCAGATCGAGAACTTCTTGTAGTTGCGTTTGCGCACCAGTTATGAAGGCATCGATTTCTTCCTCGGTTGATTCCTGATTGGAAGATTTTTTCGAACCGTCTTCGGCATCGAAGTCTTCGTCCTCATCCTCATCTCCACTCTTTGCCGCTGGAGATTTTTGGTTGCTTGGTGCTTCCGAGAGAGTTTTCTCGTTGGTGTGCGCAGTCAATTCGCTAGCCAATTCATCCAGAACAAACAGAGTTGTTTTGTGATTGTAGGCGCGTTTTTTCGCATCGAATGCCTGAGCGACAACGAGGATTGATTTGCCCTCTTGGACTGCTGGGAATGAGGCCAGCATGATTTGAATGTTGTCGTCAGAGCCAGGTTTGGTGTAACGACCGAGAATCCATTTCAACTTGCCGGCGCCGAGAATTTGTTCGCTGCTGTCCACGAGACTCTTCTCGACATCTGCTCTATCAACTTCCTGGAAAGGTGGCTTGCCGACAAAGTTGTTGAGCGATTGCAATGGTGCCAGATCGTCATAAACGATGAAGAGAATTTTTTGGTTTGCTTGTTCTGAGTTCAAACCAAACGATGGTGTTGGCGCAGTCACGTCGCTGGTGTCCGCATACCAGTACATAGGCGGAGCGGTGGCTGAGAAACCGGCTTCATCGACTGCAAGTTGAACAGCTTTTTTGTCAGATGGTTTTGCTCTGGCAATAGGCTGAACTAGTTGCACTGCTGCTTTATCCGGCGGTGGCGCTGGTTTCATCAAGCACATTGGCATTAGCAAAATCGGAATGGCTAAAAGTCCAGCACCGATACACGCTTGTTGATTGGTGATTTTGTACTTCTTCTGCAGTTTCTTCAGGTCTTGAACCGGCTTTGACGCCATGATCTTGTTGGTTGATTCTGGCTCTTCCGGTGGTGCCTCAATGGTGGCACCGCAAGTCGTACAAGTTCCATACTCAGGGTTGACCGCGAAGCAGTTCGGACACTGAATTTTAACGATGTCCTTTTGTTCTTCTTTGGCCGCTTCATCTGAGAGCGCATCCATTGAAGAACGCAGTGTGCCTACGCCTTCCTCGTCTCCTTCACCAGGCGCACGAACTTTTCGTGTGCTCAGATCAAGCAACGCGCCCATCCACATAAATTGATAGCATTTCACCGGTGGTGCCGGTTGTCCGGGTTTCAATTCTTGAGCGCCGATGTGCAAACCGATAAGCTTATAGTCTTTCAGAATCAAGGCGCCACGAGCTTCCGGAGGAACAGCGATGGTGTGCAACATGTTTTTCGGTTGTAGTGAATTGGCTACACCGAAGAAATTTCCTTCCATCCAGGTTGGCTTACCATCGATTGGATCGAGGAAAAAGGCTTGCAGCGGATCCCACGGATGCACTTCAAAGTCGGTGTGCGAAATCAGCGGCGTTCCCATTTGACCTGTACAAGGGAAGGGACTGATTCTGTTGATTTGCGATGCGACACCGCGGTTTACCAACTCGCGAATGGCGATCAAAATAGTGTAAGTATCTACGCCAACTCTTCTCGGCAGCTGGTCGAGCGATACGTAACCGTCCAACGCGCTCCAGAGTGGACCGACCATCCAGCGAATTTCTTCGCTGGCAGCTTCCGGATCGAAGTTTTGCACGACTTGTTGATAGCGCGCTTCCGTTCCACCAAGTTGTTGAAGCAGTTTCGGAATCTCTGTAGCCCGACGTTGCGCTTCCCAGACCAGGCGGTCCGGCGGAGTTTGCACATCGGGAACGTCGCCCCAATTAATATCGAGACCCGGCTTGAAAGCGAAGCCTCGAGCAGGTTGACGATAGACTAATTCGCAGAAAGCCATCTCTGAAGACATGACTTGTTGGTAAAACACTTTCAGAATGCCGCCGCGCGCAATCGCAATATGCGCGACCGGAATGTTGCGTGAATCGAATAGCGTGAGCAAACCTTCGCGACCGGCTTCCAGCGCAGTGTTGATGATTTGAATAAATTCGGTGCCGTGCAAATTGCCAGAGGCTTCAACCCCTTCGCCCGAGAATGGCAGCGACAGCGCACGATTCACTTCAGCAATTCTGTCTTGCGGAACGTCCGGTGGCTGCGGATCCATGATCAGAACCGCGATGTCATTCATCTGCACATGGTGGTTGTTCTCGACCGGAACACCGGTCTGGGCGAGGTACAACGCTCTGGCCTGAACTTTGTCGAAGTCATTGTGCAGGATTACTGTTTTGATTTGGACAGTAACATCAGGAAACGGGAATCTGACCGCAAGTGCCCACGGCGCCTCGAGATAGTGGAATACGCTTGACGCATTTGTCACCATCCGAGTTTTCGAGACCAGGAATGCTTGACCTAATTGCTTCGGCGGATCGACGGTAGTGTCCAATACGACGCCAATCGCGTTAGAAAAATCGTACTCGAGTTGCTGCATGCTATTAAAGGCCCTAAAAATCACCCTGGAGTCGTTATACCATCCTTTTGCGTTCTTTAGCTATAGATCTTTAGCTCCTACTGACTATGTGCTGGTTTGGCTGCAAATTGTTGATAACAAATGTTTTTTTTCAGTCACTCGAAACGCCGTTACCGTCAGCCTGCTTTACTTCTTGGCGGCTGAACCGGAATTGGAATCGGCCTCGTTGATGTGGGCTTTGGAACTTGCGGATCCGGTCATAACTCGGGACCATCTCTCGACGGGGCGAAAGGAAAGTCGGGTGTGGCGGGAGTTGGCAACCGGTAGTCAGGCGTTTCAAGCAAAAAAGCCTCCGCCTCCGTACCGTCTTTAGCCTGTTTTTGCCTGCTCTGGGTCTTAAATTTCTGGTCGGTGAGCTGCGGAACAGTGGCAGTCGGTTTGTTGACCTCGTTGATTTTGTTTTCCCCCGCCACGGAGAGTGGTCGCGTCGCTGATGGAGCAGAAAGCTCTGGCGATAAATCGGCTTGGTTTTCGATCGGAACCCCGCCCTTGCCCATAATTTTCGCTCCAACTGTTTTCCAGTCGGGCGGAAGGCAGTAGCGACAGGGTTTTTGCCCTGCGTCGATCGCCTGTTTGCGATATTGAAAGCGCACCACATGTCCCCTCCACATTGCTCTGGCGAACTTACAAGATGGGCGGTGGAATTTTTGAGAAAATGAATTGCCGGTGTATTTGTAGATTGGCTGCTCAACAGCGTTTTCATAGGAAGTCTGCGCTGTAGCTGATTGCTCTATGATCAGCGCTGCCAAAGGCACCACCAAGCCGGTGCAGAGTCTGATTCCATTAGGCGCGTTGGTAAACATGGTCCAATCGCTCCAAGCTTGATTTGAGACCGCTGACCAGGTCGTCGGCGTGCTACATTTATCACGCATTTTCATTGAGGCATCAAGCGTATGGTATTAGCGCCGAACTCGCAAAACAGACAAGCTCCAGTTTTGTTGACTGACCTTTATCAACTGACCATGGCATATGCCTACTGGAAGTGTGGTTACGCGGAAAAGGAAGCGGCATTTACTCTTTCGTTCAGGCGTAATCCATTTAACGGCGGTTTCGCTGTTTTCAGTGGTCTTAAACAAATCATTGATTACGTCCACAATCTCAAATTCTATGAAGACGATCTGACCTATCTTGCATCACTGAAGGCGCATGATGGCTCACCTCTATTCGAGAAAGGTTTCATTGATTATCTAGAAAAACTGGACTTCAATGTCGACATTCAGGCGGTTGCCGATGGTACCGTTGTCTTCGCGCACGAGCCTCTGGTGCGGGTTGTGGGACCAATTATTCCCGGGCAAATTCTTGAGACTGCGCTTCTCAATCTCGTTTGTTTTTCGACTTTGATTTCTACAAAAGCAGCTCGAATCAAATTGGCAACGAAAGGGCAGAAAGTCTACGAGTTTGGTTTGCGCCGAGCCCAAGGTATGGACGGTGGAATAACAGCCAGTCTAGCAGCCTATCTCGGTGGATGCGATGGAACTTCGAATGTTTTAGCTGGTAAGTTGTTTGGCATTCCGGTCAAGGGAACGCACGCGCACAGCTGGATTATGGCGAATGAAAATGAGCGTCAGGCTTTTCTTGATTACGCAGGCGCCATGCCGAATAACTGCGTTTTTCTTGTCGACACTTTTGACACTCTGATGGGGGTGAAACATGCAATTGAAATCGGCAATAAGCTAAAAGCTGATGGTCATAAGCTGCTCGGAATCAGGCTTGATTCGGGCGACCTTGCATACTTGAGTATTAACGCGCGCAAGATGCTCGACGAAGCTGGTTTTCCTGACGCGATGATAATGGCGAGCAATGATCTGGACGAAACTTTGATCACGTCGTTGAAAGATCAGGGGGCGGCCATCGACATCTGGGCGGTTGGAACCAAGTTGGTGACGGGAAACGAGCAGCCTTCGCTGGGTGGCGTCTATAAGTTGTCGGCGGTTCGTTCACCAGGACGAAAGTGGCGACACGTGATCAAGTTGTCTGAACAGACAATCAAAGTTTCCACCCCAGGATTATTGCAATGTCGACGTTTTGTCTCAAACGCACTGCCAGAAAAGTTTGTGGCTGACATGATCTTCGACGAGACGATCGATCTTGGCGGCAAATTTGTAATCATCGATCCGCTTGATTTTACGAGACGTAAATTGATACCGCAAGGAACGGAATTTTTCGATTTGCTAAAACCAATATTCCAGGCAGGAAGGCTGGTTTACGACTATCCTGGGTTCGAAGCGACACGAGCTTTTGTATTCGAGCAATTAGAAGGTTTCCACCCGGCGATTAAACGCTTGGTTAACCCGCACCAGTATCCAGCCGGTCTAGAAGCAAGTCTGCACACTCTGAAGACCGATCTGATTTTGAAGGAACGGGGATTGATCGACGAAGAACGTATCGAGATGGTCACGTAATATCGTGTTTTAAACGTCTCAAAATTCAAATACAATTTATCGAAAACGTCCACGGAATGGAACTAAACGTGACTCACTCGATGATGACGTCATACGTTTTTCAATACCGGCAACCCAGTTTTTTAATTGGGCGAGGTGATCGATCCCTCTGTCACTAAGCTTGTTTTCGTTGGCTTTTAACTGTCGATAGTATTTCAGCAAGGTCGTGAAAAGACGAAACACCGCTTCGCTTTCCGACACACCATAGCAGTGAAGTCCGAGTTCGGGAACGCCTACTACCGTACGCTCTCCGGACTTCCAAAGTCGCGCTGATAACAATCCGTCGCTAAATGGAAGTGCCACTTCTCGAATACTAGCCGTGTCAATTACTCTCTTCATGCGCTTGCCGCCGTTACTTGAGGCTCGATACAGAAAACTGATAGAAACTCGAGACATCCCGCGTATTGAGTCTTAGCTGTCATCCATAACCCGCTACTGAAGAGGCTTAAGACTTTTACCAGTATATCCCTAAACTTTGAAACGTCTAGTCCTTATGAGCGAAATTTCTTCAATTGATGGCTACAAACGTTGTTTAGATTACAATTCCAAATCAATTCCGCTTCTGAACGATTGACGAAGAATGAGTCCAGGAGCCAGTTTCAAGAAGCGCTAAGGCGAGGCTCAACTGCGCTTATTACATCATCGATCAGTTGTTTACTTTTGTCTACGAGAAACCAGTTGGTGTTTGGGTTTGAGCGAAACCACATGATTTGTTTTCGAGCCAATTGATATGTACGAAGCACTGTATCTTCGATGGCCTCTTCGATAGTCCAAATACGATCATGATGGTTGATCATTTGTCTGTAACTCACGGCGTTCAAAATCGGCTGCGTACGCCCGTATTTGTCTAGTAGGAACTTAGTTTCGTCGGCCAATCCCATTTTAATTTGCACATCAAACCGTTCGATAATTCGATCGCGAAGAATAGACCGGTCGTCGAAATTAAGACCGATCCAGATCACGTTGAAGGGCACTTCCGTTTTTCCTGTGACCTCGGAAAACGGGCGTCCCAGCGTCATCGACACTTCCAGTGCCCGGATTATTCTAAACCGATCGTTGGCAGAAATCTTTTCTGCGGAAACCGGATCGAGCTGTTTCAGTTTTTCGAAAATCGCCTGATTGCCTTTTTCATCGGCGAGACCGCTGAGGGATGCTCTCAACTCCTCCTGGGGCGCCACTTCCGGGATCATCAATCCTTCGAGTAGGGCGCGCGCATATAGTCCGGTCCCACCACAAACGATAGGAATTTTTCCCTTATAAAGGATCGAATCTAAAGCTGCCGTTCCCTCTCGCTGAAACTCAGAGACTGTGTAAACCCTGTCAGGCTCAACGACATCGAGCATGTGGTGCGGAATATCTTGTTGTTCCTCTGCTGTCGGTTTCGCTGTTCCAATATCCATATATTGGTAAACGGTTCGCGAATCGCACGCGATCACTTCACCGTCGAATCGCTTCGCTAATGCGATTGCCAGAGCGGTCTTACCTGATGCCGTTGGACCGACCACCGCGATCACATTTGGTTTTGACTTCGAGGTCATTTCAGTCAAACTATTTACCGGCGCTGAAGGCGGAAATGATTTCCGTCAACATCATTATCAGGGACAGCCCGGTCCAGAATGCGTAGCAGAGGAACAGCAGCGGTGGAATGACAAGGACTAGAACGAGCAGCTTTCTACCACTGATGCCCAGCGCGACTTTGTAGCCGATTAGCAGTAGCGCGAACGACCACCAGGTCGGTAGCATCACGAATGGCAAAACCATTGCACCAAGTGCGTTTTTGAAACAAATTAGCGGTGCGAAAAATATGATTGGCACGAAACTCCAACCCGTGATCACGAGTGCTTTTTTCCACTTCGTCGACCGAGCGTTGGAAAGTACGACGGACAGCAGGGAGAGTAGCGCGGCAGCAAACACCCAGATGATCATCTCGTTGGTGACAGCAGACAGCAAGTCGAACGCCGCGCCGAAACCATCGCTAGGAGTGATCCTCGCTAGGCCGAGCAGGCAGGCGCTCAGGAAGACGGTATTGAACGCTTGCGTGCAGAGTTTATAAATCGAACCGTAATCGCAAGCTAGATCGAGTTGTTTATAAGTTGCGACGGGATCTGTCAAAATTCCATAAAAAATCGACTGCCACGATGGTTGGTCACCATCCCATGGAGCCGATTCATTTGATTCGATCGTCGTCGCGGCGTCCACTATCGCTCCATCATCCTGAGTGTGCAAGTCTGAACTGATGCTTCTGTCCAATCTTGTTGCGTGCTATTGCATCATCCATAGTGGCTGATTGTAGAATCTTGATTGCATTGAAACGGGTAGCATCTCGCGAACGATATTCGCTTCCATGCTGCTGCTTTGCGGCATGTTGGGAACCAGTGCTGATGAGTGTTGTCCTTCGAATATACTTTCGAAAATGCTGTTTCCCGTTTTGTCATCAACCGGAAGATCTTCGCTCAATCCGTATTTCTTTTTGCAAGCTTTCTGCAGGTCGTCGAGCGCATCTTGGTATGAGCCGGTTTCATCAACTAAGCCATTTTTCTTGGCTTGTCGACCGGAATATATTCTTCCGTCAGCAAGTCTTTTTACGTCTTCCAGTTTCATCTTGCGACCGGTGGCGACTGCGTTGACGAATTGGTCGTATGAGTCGTCGATCAAGCCTTGAAGAATCTTGCGGTCTTCTTCAGTCATCGGTCTGTATGGAGAGGCGATGTCCTTAAACAGACCTGACTTCACCACCTGTGGTTGCACGCCAAGTTTGTCGGCTAAACCTTTGAAGTTCATTCCGCTCATGATTACGCCGATCGAACCGGTTAAGGTTCCAGGATTCGCGTAGATTTTGTCGGTGGCGCAGGCGACGTAGTAACCGCCGGAAGCGGCTATGTCACCCATGCTCGAATAGACTGGTTTTTTCGCGCGCAGTTCTGTAACTGCCTGGTTCAATTCTTGAGATGTCGCGACTGTTCCACCAGGAGAATTGATGCGAATAAGCACCGCTTTGATCTTCGGGTTCTCGGCGGCCTTACGAAGTTTTTTGATTGTCGAGGACGTTGAATCGGTCATCGAGAAGACGCTCTTCTCATCACTGTCCATGATCATCCCGGTCAGGTTAATAACCTTGATCCGATCTTTGAAGGTCATACCCCAGCCACTCTCGGTGGTGGCATCGGTAGTTTCCGTTTTTTTGGTTTGTTTGCCAAAAATTCCAATCGGTATCGCCAGAGCGCATAGACCGACGATCAGCCATACGACCCAGTTATTCTTCTTTTCTATAGACATATTGTCCTGGCTTTAGTTAAAGCGGCAATTTGAAGTGATGATGCTTCTCTTTCGAGCTTCCTGGTTTGCCCGCAACTTGAGTGCCCGACGCCTTTTCCTTAGCGTCCTGCTTCTCATCGGCGACGACGACAGGTGCGTTCGACTGCGGTTCTTGATTCAAATTCTCTGATGGAGCAGCACCTTCTTCAGGTGACTTGACTTCGGCACCACCGCCGGTTGGAGCCGCAGCTGGAACTGCGTTAGCCAATTCAGGGTGGAGTCGCTTCAGCTCTTCATCGATGGCTACATCAAGTTTACCAACGGCATCAGGACCAGCCATGTCAAGCAACTGCTGTCTGCACGTGCCCAATTGACTGCCGATTTCTTCGATATCGCGTTGTTGTTTTTTTAGTGTGTATTCGATCTCGAGAACTTTAGCGCCGTCTTTTCGTGCCTCCGGCGCCAAAGCTTTCAAATCCTCAAAATCTGCATTCGCTCGAAGAAGCGATTTGTGTTTGTCTTTGTATGTTCGGTAACTCGCGACAAGACCGTCCGCTGTTCTTCTAATCAACGAGTAAAGTTGAAGTTGATCAGATTCAGACACTTTCGCTTTTTTCTGGGCATTAGTCTCGGTGACGTTCAGCAACTGATTCATAATTGACATGCCGCCTTGCTGAATCATGTACGATCCAGGCCCCGGATTCATCACACCGACAGTACCAAGAGCTCCCATCATGGCAGTCGATGTGAGTCTCATAAGTATTGTTGCCGTCTTGGCAGAATTGGATGTCGGCATCAACTTTTGGATGACGAAATTAATGTCTGGAGATCGAGTAAGGGTAGCTTCCCAAAGACCGGTAATTTGTTCGCGTTCAAGTTCAGTTTTCTCGTCTAGCTTGCGCTCGACATCAGAACTCGAGTCAATTAGAGCAAGGGGCGCGACGTTCACAGACTTCGCTGCTTCCAATAGACTTCCTTTACCCAACGACAAGTCTTTATTAATCTTGCTACCTTTGACGCTCGTCGGAGCGAGTAGACCAATATTGTCGCCCTCGAGTGGACCTTTCGGAACGAAAGAATTAGTAGTGACGCTCGCGTTCAAAGTGCCTTCCGGCGCCGGGGTCTCACTGGCGGTGTTAGTGGCACCGGTGGTGGCGTCATCTTTCGGCTTGGTTTCGCCTAAAGACATTGGTGCTAAATCTGGATTATTGCTAGGTGCTTGATCGGCATCACTGGCAGTATCACCCTCTAGCTTCTCGGCGCAAGGGAGGTCGAATCTAGAAGGCTTCTTTGAGCCGGTGATCGAAATAGAGTATGCAGGTGGGACACTCGCGCTGGCGAGCAGACTCACTCCTAGACCTAGAAGCAGAGCACGGCGTGCCGTGTGTTGTGAATTCCGCATTCAACATGTACCTGTGTTGTGGCTGACGACTGCAATTCAGCGAGTGCCGAATAGGGATCTGAAGAGTCAGCGCATGATAGAAAGGTTCCTCAGAACGAGGGCAACTATACCATGCGATTATCTCTTTGAAAGTTACCTTTTGCCAATCTGAGCAGGCCTGAAGGACCTGTCCCGGAGATGCTGGTTAAAAAGTACTCACCTATTTCTTCATACAACTTAGTGCCAAAACTATCAGACCAACAATGGCTAATCCGCTGGCGAATTGCTCTGCCAGGAAGCCGGTCATCTTGCTCAGATCCCAGCCCATAGCGACCGTGACGAAGAACCAACCTTTAATAGCGATTGCGACCACTGCCAGACCAATCATGGCTTGAGCCATACTGGCATTCGCCGGCGGCTGGCTGCGGCGCATTGAGAAATCGTCGTCCTCAGAGTCGAATGATTGAGAACCGCCGGACTTTTCATCTAATAGGTTCGAGAATCTTCTTTCACTTCTCCGCCGTTCGACACGATTGCGACGCTCTGGACGAGGTTCCACGAGGTCTAATGCGGGATCGTCATCATTACGCGCGGGAGCAGTGGACAGAGGCGGAGAAAGCGAGGCTGGTTGAGCCTGGATTTGCTGCGGTACCGGTCGTGGTGGCTCCGCTGCGGGTGCTTTGGCAAGCGCGGGTATGCTTGTCGGTTCCGAAATATCCAGAGAGAATTCGTCATTGTCATCGACAATCGGAGGCACTTCATGCGCTGCGCCCGCGGTTCTTAAAACTCCAACAGCTGGATGCTCAGGTGCATTGGTTTGCCACGGCGGCGCACCTTGTGGTGTCGCTGGTAGTGGCGGCGCCGATCCACCTGGAACAGGAATTTGCATCGCCGGGTTGGGCATTCCAGGCGGTGGCCATGGTTGTCCCGGTTGAGGCTGTGCTTCGCCTGGCCAGCCCGGGAGCGGTGGTGCTCCTGCGCCTCGCCATGGCGGTTGCGGTTCGCTTGGGCCTGGAAAATTTGGAGCAGCTGGTGACGGCTGCATTTGCACCGCTTGACCTTGCTGAGGTTGTTGATTCGGAAACGGCTCGCCAGGCTTGTGCACCTGTACACCCTGAGGCATGTCTTGATTGCCGAATACTCCGTGAGCTGCCGCAGGTGCTGGTGCTTGTGGCGCGACAGGGGCGGGCGGCGGTTTCGGACGCTTCCGTTTGGCTGCTAACAACGGTGATCTGAGCACATCGGGATTGTCGTCATCATCGTCATCTTCATCCCATTCATCATCATAATTATCATCGTCGTAACCGCCTCCGAGCAGAGCCGAGCGCAATTTGGGCTTGCCGCCAGTCTGGCTTTGATTGCGTTTCTGCGGCGCCGGTGCGTCGTCATCGTCGTAGGGATCGGCATCGCCAAGGAGTGGTGAATGCAGACCGCCGCGGTGTCGTGGATGGTGGTCGGGAGCGTCTCCGCCTCCACCGCCGAGTATGGGAGAACGCAGCCCGCCCTTTTTAATTGGGCGAGGCTCATCGTCATCGTCGTCAAAATCATCCGAGCCGCCGAGCAGAGGCGATCTTAGTGAACCTTTTTTAGTGCCGGCTCGCGGAGCATGGTCGTCTTCGCTATCTCCCAGGAGTGGTGATCTCAGTGGACGCTTAGAGCCTGGGTGACCGGGGTCGGGGTTGAAATCCTGGTTGTCGTCATCATCATCGTCGCCCAAAAGCGGTGAGCGCAGACGCTTCTTGCGCTGCATCGTGTTTTCTTGAGGATCTTCATGCGGCGCACCTCCTCTGGCCTTACCACGGGGTGGTTCATCGTCGTGATCGTCAAAATCATCGGAACCGCCAAGCAGAGGCGAGCGCAAGTGTTTCTTGCCAGTCGATTTTTGCGGTTCACTTTCTGGACGCGGTCCACTGGTGCCTCTCAACTTGCCCATTTGTGGTTTGTCGTAGCCATCGAGATCATCATCGTCGCTGCTGCCGAGCATAGGTGAGCGCAGTTTGACCTGTTTGGGACGAGGTTCGGGTTCCGCTGGTGCGGGTTCGCTGTGGGTCGGGGTAAACTGCGGTGGCTGCGGACCGGACGATTGCGGCGGTGCCGAACTGGTTGGAGAAAATCTCTGACCGCACTCAGCGCAAAACAGCGCGCCGTCTTCGTTGAGCACCTGACAGATTGGGCATTGGATCACTTGCAGTACCTCATACGCGACTCGAACTATTTGGCGTCGCTTTCCCTTACACTGTATTTAGTTTAATTCACTATATTGGTATTGGCTAACCGCAATCCTAATCTATCGGTAGCCTTCTCCATTTATCGCAACAATGACGTAACCGGTTTTTCCTAACCCCTTGGGGGTTTCAAAGTTTTACTAGTAATAGCTAATTTCTGTTCCAAACTAGCGTGCTAGACTGACATGCTCCACTTGACTGCTCGTAATTGGTCTAGCCGCTTGCAGTCATCATAGAGATTTTTTCAAAATCCGTTTTATCAGGTAAACGTTTCGAAAGCCCAATTGGAGAATCACAATGTCCCGGACCGGAAGCTCGTTTATAGCTGTGTCACTCTCTTTGCTGATGTTGGCAGGGACTGTCACCCCAGCATTTGCTGCCGACGAACCTCAGCTAAACTTCAAGATTTATAATCCGGAAAGTTCTTCCGCGAAAGAGCCGTCCGACGAAGCTCCAAGCACGACGGACGACGCCCCTTCCGATAGTCACTTTTCGGTTCCGATAACGCCGTCATTGCAATCGGAAAGTCCGCAAATGGATGACGCAAAGCCTGCGGCGAAAGAAGCTGTACCTGGCAATGATGCTGATGCAGCCACTACCAGTGATGCCTCTGCTGCTACTACAGGTGGTGGCGAAGAGAAACCAACGACGGCCTCCAACAAAGTTTTAAAAGGTTACGTGAAGGTAGTGCCAACCGGCACGAAAATTCCAATCATTATGGATACGGCCGTTGACTCCGACACCAGTCAAGAAGGCGATGAATTCGCCGCCAGAACATCTGAAGACTTGTGTATTGATGGTTCGACAGTTGTGCCGGCAGGATCGATCATCAAAGGAAGAATCGCCCAATTGAATTCGCCAAAAGCGCTCAACCGCTCTGGTTCCGTCGGTATGAAGTTCGACTCGATCACGACTCCTGATCAGCGCTCCATTCCACTGGTTGCTAATCTGGTGGCGCGCGGTGGTGTGGTACACGCCAAGCGCGGCTTAAAAGATCTAGCTTTCGATACTGGTGCTGTCTCCTTGCCACTGCTGGCTGGTCTCGGCATCGGTGCACTGGCTGGCGGTTCTAGTAACAATAACAACGGCACCAACAACAACAACGACAACAGTATTGGTCGGGCTGGCGGTGCCATGATTGGTGCCGGCGTCGGTCTGGCAGTTGGTATTGCAATTTTGCTCGCCAAGAAAGGCAAGAAAGTTGAAGTACGCCCAGGTGATGAATTGAAAATTGAGCTCGCCGAAGAACTCAAAATGCCTGAAGTGATGTAATTTAAAAACGGCTGATAACCTGCCATAGTCTAAAAGTCAGGGTAAACCCTAGTATTCGATTCGGGGATTTACTGATGATTGATTGCGTCAAAGTGCCGTAGCGGCGCGTTGCGGATAGCTATATAGTGAGATTATTCCGGTCGCCCTAATGCTTTTGGGTGGGTGGAACGGTCCATCCAGTTATCAACTGGAAGCCTCTTGAATCCTGGCTTTGAGCGGGTTTAAACTATATGGAGTTATACTGAACCTCGTCATTTAAACGATCTCAAGGTGTGTGAGCCGACCACAAGTTTTGTCGGCGCGTTGGATCTACCTATATTGATTAAGACAATTAATTAGTGGGTTCAATGCCTTCAGTCTCAAGAAACAATTTGCTTGTGTTTCTGGTCGTATCTAAAAATAAACCGGATTGAATCGGTTAGTTAGTGCGGCAACCTCTCTTTACTACCTAGGACGGAAACCTACTTCCATGGCTACATACGCAAAAGACCGGCCGCAAAAAGACCCGACGATGGCGGGGATGCTTTCGGTGCTGCCCGGGTTAGGACAGTTTTATAACGGTGAAAACCGAAAAGGCGCGTTGTTTCTCGCTGTAGGAGTGATTAACTTCTTCGTTTTTCTGGGCTTACTATTCAATGAATCGTTGCTGCAGAGCCTCTATAGCTTCGGTTTAGGTTTCAATATGGAACCGAATAAACAGTTGATCGCATCGATGATGAACTTTCGATTAGGCAATCCTGCGTCTCTAGTATTGATGGGATTGTTCCTATCGTTTACCGCCTTCTGTATGCGTGATGCATACGACCATGCTGCGGTTGTTCAGCGCAAACAGATTTATGCAGATTCAGTCATGGATATGCCTGAGGCTTCTAGTGGTTCCTATTTGGTCCACGTCGCCCTCATGCTGACTTGCTTGATCCTCGCTTTCTTCTTCTTGATTCCGCCACCGCCGAAGACGCAGGTGACGGATATCGAATTCATTCAGAACCAGCCTGAAGTAAAGAAACAAATTCGTTCAAGACGTAAGGCTGAAAAGAATTCCGAGGATCGCGGCAAACATGATCCGCAGAAAAAAGTAACACCACCATCTCCGCAACCTAAGGCGCCAAGCCAGGCCAAGCCTGCAGCTAAACCGACGCCGAAAGCACCGGAAGCAAAGCCGACTCCGAAACCGGTTGAGCAGAAGACCGCTCCGACGCCTACACCGACGCCGAAGCCGCAAGCACAACCGACTCCACGTCCGACACCGAGACCTTCTCCATCGGCTGCTCCGACTCCGACACCGTCACCGACGCCAAGACCATCGCCAGCTCCAATGGCGGCGCCGTCACCGACGCCAAGTCCTACACCAGCTCCAAGCAAGATGCCGATGGCGTTACCGAATCCTTTTGCCGCTCCGGCTGCGTCGCCGAGAGCGAATGCTACTCCGGTTCCTGCTCCTGTCGCTATCGGCAAAGTGGGCGCCCCGGCAGCTCCATCTCCAGCACTGGCTTCATTGCCTAGCAGTTCTTCCGGTACCATGCCTGCGCCGATCGCTTCGATCAGCACGCGCGGTACATCCGGCGGCGGCGGCGCACGCTCTCCAGTTCCGGTCATGGCCGGCGGCGGTGGCGGCTCGACCTCCAAGGGCGGACATGGCAGCGGTCCCGCAGCGGCTCCAGCACCATCGCGTGCCGGTTCGGGCTCGGGCGCAGGTTCCGGATCCGGTGATGCCGGACCGTCAATGGCAGTCGCACCAAGCGTTCCACGTCCTTCCGCTGGTAGTGGTGGTGGTGGCGGTGGCGAAGGCTCCGAGGGCAACCCCGACAGAGGCGCGAAGCCCGGGCGTCCATCACTATCCGCTCAGAAAGATGTCGACTTCGGCCCCTACATGGCTGATCTTCAAAGAAGAATCAAAAGAGCCTGGTATCCACCGAAAGGTAACGAAAGTAAACGTGTACAAGTGGTCTTCAAGGTCCACACCAACGGCACCATGTCTAATCTCCGGATAATAGGTTCTTCAGGCATGGCCATCGCCGACCAGGCTGCCCTAAAAGCGATTCAGAACGCAGCACCCTTCAGACCACTACCAGACGGCGCTCCAGACGATGTAGACATTCAGTTTACATTCGACTACAACGTCTTCAAGGGTACTGGGGGTGGTGGCGTATTCCGCCGATTCTGATAGACTCATGTGGCTGGGAGTGATCTCGTTCAGGGAGAGTGATCTCACTTAGGAGTACATTAATGGAAAACAAGTTCCTAACTTATTTTATCGAGTTCATGATGCAGGATTGGTTCGCCTCGATCCCAATCACGCTCTGCTCGGTAGCCACACTCGCCGTTATTGTGGAGCGCTACCTCTACTATCAACAAAATCGTAGAGATGTGACGGCGTTCATCCACCAACTGCAACGCGAGTTGGAAAACAATAACCTTCAGAAAGCGCAGCAAACTTGCAGTCGCCTCGGCGGTGTAATTGGTGAAGTTGCTGAAGAAGGCGTAAGACTTTTGGCAGAACAGAAAGAAGATTTCTCGAAAGCGTTCGACATCACTGTCGGTCTGGTTTCAAGAAAACTGGAGAAGCACCTCGCTATCCTCGGTACAATCGGCGCGACCTGTCCGTTCCTTGGTCTGTTCGGCACCGTGGTTGGTGTCGTATTCACCCTGGACGAACTCGGTGCATCCGGTGGCGGTACGCAGACAGTCGTTATCGGTGTAGCTAAAGCGCTGATCGCAACTGGTTATGGTCTGATCGTATCGATCCTCGCTGTTGTGTTTAACAACTGGTACACCAACACCGTTAAGCGTTTCAACGATGACTTCCAACTCTTGAAACTACTCTTCCTCAGCTTCGCAGCCAGCGAAGAGAGCAGAGAAGGTTCATACAGCAGATAGTTCTTCGTCGTTTAGTCTCGTTCGATTTGATTGTTTAGGGGGTGATTGCATATGTCCATGGGCTCAGGGGGCCACGAGGTCTTCACAGAGATCAACATCACGCCCCTGACGGACGTATTCCTTGTACTCCTGGTAATCATGATTTTGATCGCGCCCCTGATTGACAAATCAGAACTCAAGATCAAACCGCCTGAGACGTATTACGCGAAGAAAGAGAACGCTCGAACCAAGTCGATCATGATCGACGTTTCCAAAGATGGCAAAATTGCACTCAATGGAAAGACGCTCGCGGACACGACTCCTGAGGGGATTCAGGCGAAGGTTCAGGAAATCGTGAAGTCCATTGGTATCGCAGACGTGCCGGTGACTGTCAACGCTGATGGTGATTGCAAGCAGAAAGACGTGGTTCACATTATGACCGCTTGCTCCGCATCTGGTATCACTAAGATGCGAGTTGCCACCATACAAACGAAGCAATACTAGAGCCAGTGCCTGAAGTGGATTTCCAGCTCGGGCTCATTGGTCATCCGGTCAAGCATTCATTGTCGCCGCTTCTTCATGAGGCGGCGCTTTTGTATTCCGGACTCAAGGGCGAGTACGTACTCTTCGATGTAGATCCGAAGCGACTGGAGAGCAGTTTGCAGGAACTGGCAGCGCGCGGACTGCGAGGTGTCAATGTGACGATACCGCACAAGCAAGCGGTGATGCCGTTTTTGACGGAGTTGTCTGACGAAGCTCGATACGTCGGTGCGGTCAACACGATTGTCTTTGAAGACGGCGGCAAAACTTGGCAAGGTCACAACACTGACGTTTATGGTTTTTCCAAATCTCTGTCGGAAGCTCTCGAGCGAGAGCATGTTGATAAGGAATGGTCGAAGGCCGTTCTAGTTGTCGGCTGTGGGGGCGCTGCGCGCGCCGTGGTCGCCGGTTTATGCGACTTGGGGTATATGGATATATCTGTATATGGAAGGGATAGCGAAAAGGCGAAATCCTTCGTTTCCAGTATTGCAAAATCGTTTGGTCCAAAGGGCGATCTTCTCTTGCAGTCAAATTTGCTAAGAGCCGTTGAGAGCATCGAAGACGAACAGATGCTCGGTACGAAATTTCTTTTAGTCAACGCCACACCTATGGGACAAGATGCCAAGCCGCTTCCCGACTGGTTTTCTGAATGCGTTTCCAAGCTCGATCGGCGCGCATTTATATACGATCTCGTCTATTCGCGTATGGATATGGCCACACCGTTAGAAGATCTGGCTCAGTCGCTAAGGCTTGCATCAATCGATGGTTTGGATATGTTGATCTACCAAGCCGCGCGGGCGTTCGAAATTTGGACGGGGCACGCGGTTCCAGCCGAGTGTATGAAGAACGCGCTTGAGCGCACGGGGCGCTGTTAAGTCCTTGTGTTGCTGTTCACTGTTCGCACCACCGGCGATGCCGGGTTTGGAATTTGTCGCATATCAGAATGAGCACAAAAAACAGGAACCGTTTCCGGTTCCTTAATAACGCTTGCCTCGGCTTCTCGCCCGGCAGTTCAATTGGATGTTAGCACTATGACGGTTTTGAAACTCGTCAAAAATTTAAGATCAATTCGACCGAACATTTCAAAGCTCTAGTCGAACACGGTCACGGTTCTAATCTACGCACTTACCGCGATGGATCTAAGCTTAAATAAACGGAGCTTGTCCTTCAAAGAAAATTGGAACCAGTTGCATCGCCAAGCCAAGTTCACCGTCAATGGCGAGAACGCCTGAGAGTGCTGCTGTCATCGCGGTCATTTGACCGGTCATGATGAATTCTAAATCTTCTGCGTTGATGGCGATCGAGCAGTCAGCGCGAGCTGAATCCGGATCTTCCTGTTTGATGAATTCGCAATTGCCTTCTGCGATCTTCGTAAGCCAGGAACCGCCGCCTTCTCCGCGGATGGTTATCAAATAGGTGGCCGAAAGATTGCGCGCGTTTTCGGGTTTGAATCTGCGCTGAAGTTCTTCAATAGTATTGTGAGCTACCACGGCTGACCTCATTGAACCTCCACGGTACCAATAACGGAGTTGCTCGCCGAAACGGGCGAGTCAGGCAGATTATAACGCAGGTGAGAGAACGTGCGCTGTGAAAACAGTCTGATTATGAGGAAATTTTCCTGATGATCACCGGATCTTCTGATGCTTCTATAATGTTGCCGTTGTGAAGCGCCGCGCTGGAAGCGCAATATGGAGCTTATCCAGATGCCCGAAGACGAAACTGTCAAACCTAGAAAGCTAAGCCCTAACCGCTCACGCAGCTCTATGACAAGCGCTTCGACGATCTTGAGCAAGGTGATCTCCAAATTCGGTTTAGAACAACGGATGAAGGAACATGCCTTCATGTCGCTCTGGCCCGATATTGTGGATGAGCCTTTTCGGAAAGTATCTCGCCCGTTATTCATTGATAACGAAGGTAATCTTGTAGTTTCCGCTCGTGATGCGTCTGTTGCGCAGGAGCTATCGTTTCAACGTGGACCGATGTTGAAAAAACTTGCTCCGTTTGCACGCGGCGTGGGCTTGAAGATCGTTGGTATTCGGTTTGATTTGAAGCATTTTAGAGAAGGCGAAGATTTCGATTACTTGGATAAAGCTTTGCAAAGCCACAAGCGTGAAGAGGCTAGGGCTGCATCATTTGTGGCTTCCGATAGTGAACTTGCAGAACTGGAATTGTCCGAGGCGAATCAGCAAGAATTAAAAGAGTTGAAGGAGAGTCTGCAAGCCGGCGAACGCGGCAGCGACTACGAATCGGGTATTTCGGACCGCATGTTCAAGATGTATGAACGAGAGTTAAGGCTCAGGTTGTGGCGCGAGCAAAAAGGATTACAAGCTTGCGCGCAGTGTGGATTCGTTGATACCCGCTTGTATGGCGCGTTTGCGATGTGTCGACTCTGTCATGTTTGGAGTTTAATAAACGGCAAGAGTTAACAAAGTAGAAGATTGAACTTATTCAAGGCTTCCTGCTGACTACTATGTTATGATTCCCGCCTGTCCGAGTTCTTGTGTTTTTCTGAACTGGCGACAGTGCAAAAACTTCGTCGCTGACCAGCGAGAAATTTTCGGCATCCCCTCTGAGTTGACACACATAAATGATTCGACTTCAGCATGTATCGAAGGGCTACGGTGGACGACCTGCATTGAAGGACATCAACCTTCATGTGGCGCTCGGTGAATTCGCGTTCCTCGTCGGACCGTCCGGCGCTGGCAAATCGACGATGATGCGTTTGCTATATCGCGAAGAAGTGCCAACTACAGGCAGCGTATTTATTGGTGGCGTAAATCTCAATCGCCTCAGCCCACGCCAGATTCCGCTATTGCGCCGGCGTCTTGGAATTGTTTTCCAGGACTACAAATTGTTGTCCAAAACTACTGCTTTTGATAACGTCGCTTACATCTTGCGAGCACTCGGCGTTGATGAAAAGGATGTTCGCAAGCGCGTCTCCAGCGCACTAAACGTTGTTAACCTGGAAGATAAAGCGAATGCTTTTCCGGAAGAACTTTCCGGTGGTGAACAACAACGCGTTGGTATCGCACGAGCGATCGTCAATGGTCCTCCCGTGTTGCTCGCGGATGAACCAACAGGCAACCTCGATCCAGCAACATCTTTGGAAATCGTTCAACTTCTTTCGAGAATTTCCGAACGTGGTACCACGGTGTTGATTTCAACTCACGATCACACAATCGTCGATGCGATGAGACGTCGTGTTATCGCTCTCAAGGGTGGTGAGCTGGTTTCCGATGTCGACGGTGGCGTGTATGACACGCACATCGATATGCAATCAGTTTCGCAGTCGATGTCTTCACTTGTTTAATTGATTTTTTGGAGTCGATGTAAATGCGGCAATTGAGAATACTTGGAAGAGTTTTTGTTGAAACCTTTTTGGGGATTAAACGAAGCGGTTGGTCCAATTGGCTGGTCATCAGCATCCTTGCCATCGCGCTGACAATCTTCGGTAGCGTGCTTCAGCTCACCATGTCTCTCAAAAATTTGGTAAACCTCTGGGGATCGCAAATGGTGATCTCAGCTTTCTTGAGCGACAAGTACGAACCGCGTGAAGTGGCTCGGGATGTCAGTCAATACAAGGAAGTTCGTCTGGTAGAAGTAATCACCAAAGACGTTGCCTGGGAAGATATGAAAAAATCTCTCAACGTCGCGTCAATCTCGAACCCGCTGCCCAACACGCTTCACGTAACTGTTAATCGCGCCGATCAAGTCGAAGCGCTGGCACCAAAGTTGAAACTACTGCCGGCAATCGAAGCCGTTCGATATCCGATGATGGTTGTTAAACGCATAAATGAATTCCGACACTTCATTGAAATCGCGGGGGTCGTCGTTACTGGCGCACTGACTGCGGCGACGCTCACTGTTATTGGTAATACGATCCACCTCGTAATTCAATCGAGGCAGAAAGAGATCGAAATTCTCAGTTTGATGGGTGTTGGACATTTCTATATCAAGTGTCCGTTCGTCTTCCAGGGCGCATTCTATGGATTCATCGCGGCCACCCTGGCCATGTTGGTTTTGCTGACGATGCATTTGTATGTTATCCAACCGTACCTGCAACAGGAACTGGCCAGTCTCGCGCCATTCTTCCCGAAAAACGTCGGCTATAACATCGCGCAGACCTTCGCAATTATGCTCCTTCTCGGAGTGGCAGTGGGCGCTGGCGGCGGAGCTTGGACGTCCGGGCGATACATCAAAATCTAGTTCTGTTCTCTTCTGATCAACCCGAACTTGACTGCATTCGAGTGCTGATCAAGGCGTCCCGACTTCAATAGACTGCTGACCCTTCATCGTCGATCGGCAAACGTGCGGTAGGTTCTGTATGGCAACCTCGTCCCAAAAACGGAGAAGGCTGTTAATCCTTACTGCGTAAGAATGTACAGACATTTCGGCGAAATTCGCTTATATCGGATCTCTAAAACGCGATTTTCATTAAATGCTAGCGAATTCAGGCTCAGATTGAGTATGCGGTGTTTTCGAAAATCTCCAGATCAGGATCCGATATAGGCGGTGGGACCGCGATCTGTGATGATCTTTGTCGACCGCTCCAGCGACCGAGAATCTACGGAGCCTTGCGGGTCGAGTTAGCGAGTGTGCTGCTAAAGCTGTACCAGTGGCAGTGGCACCGGTTGATTTAGAACCAGGTGCTGTCAATTGTGGAGACCAGCTTGTGGTCTAGTCTCACGGCGCCGTCGCCGTTTAAGTGTGCTGAGTCGAGGAATGCGGCTTTTTCGAAATCAGTGGTTGAGAGCAAGTCTAAAACGGTGACACCATCTCTGGTGGCGAGCTGGTTTAAACTGTTTTGGTATTCTTTCAAAAGATCTTTTGGAATCAAGTCTTTGTTCTCTGCCGAGATAGGCATGCTGACTACGAAGAAATGACTGTTATGTTTTTGAAGAAGGTCTGCGATTTTATCGAGCTGAGTTTTTTGTTTCTCCAGCTTTGAAAAATTCGGTGGATTGTAGCGAATTCGATAATTGTTTAGGTCACGTTGAAAAACTTCCGGCGGCACTTGGAACGCTTTGCGCGGACCTTTCCTTTTGGGTTTCTTTGGGTGCGCCAACTCTGGGGCGGCAACCTCGGCCAAGGCGACTTTTGTGCTGTCGACCTTACGTCCGAATGCAGTCAAGGTTGCATTCTCTAATTGGTTTTTCACTTTGCCTCGGTCGTGGAAATAATTCCAGACCGTTCCGGCAAAGAAGTCGCGAACTTTTGTCGGCGCGGGCGAATCGCCAAGTTGTCCATATTCTCGGATTTTGTTGGCGACGGCATCAACATTGCTGAGGTCGCGCAGCGCGCGCGCCACCACTCCCTGAATGCCTGCGTTTGCGGCGCCTGCCGGTTCGACGTTGAGAGCGAGTTTTCCACCGATTGCTCCGGCGCTCGGTACGAGGTTGTCTACCATTGCTCGGGGTGATGCTCCGTAGAGCACCATCTTTGGAAGTTTTCCACGTGCTTCCAGTTCCGAGAGAATTAGATATGCGTCGGTTGGGTTGGAGCCGGGCATACTCAGGTTCAAGATATCTACTTTTCTGCCGAACTTATCTTGCAATTGTTGGCTCAGGTAGCGGGCTTCGAGGTAGGTGAAATGCTGTGATTGATCAGCGACGTAGCCTTTTTTTGAATCAGCAAAATAAAGAGCAGAATAAATTAGTGAGTCGCCGAGGACGAAAACATCTGGTTTTCTATCGCCTTCGATCGCGCTGCGAATGGCTAACAATCTGGGGTTTTGTTGAAATTGATTTTGTTTGTCCAGCGATTGGAAGTGAACGACGACGCAGTCTACTGCGATCAGCAAAACCACGAGCAACAGGAATGGGCTCGTGAAGAAGCGTTTTAACGCATTGGGTTTTTCGGTTTTGGTGTTGATCGATTCCATCGGTCACGGTTCGTTTTTGCGCGCCAATTGGGGTTTCGCGCACCCGAATTAGCGCTCGAATTATACTTCTTATACGGTTGCCCTTCGTGAGGCCAGTATCAGGTTGCAATATGGTTAAGCGGGGTTAAGCGAATCCTCTAGCGAAAGAACCACAGGCTCGGAATTCGCTCGGTCAGGACGCGAAGTTTCGAAACGATAATGGCGATGGATTTCGACAGGAGAGATGGGCGATGAGACGAACAAAACGCGAAGGTTCGGAACTGAGACCTTTGCCGAACCTTCGAGGTATTTGATTGCTGGGAAACGAAGAGTTTTCGTTATGCGTGGACGGATTCGCCAACTTTGACATTGACCATCTTGTCGCCTCTGCCAAGCTTGTCGAGGACGTCCATGCCTTCGGAGATTTTTCCGAATACTGCATAGTTGCCATCGAGGAACGCGGCGTCGCCGAGCGTGAAATAGAATTGCGAGCTGGCTGAGTTTGGATCGTTTGATCTCGCCATCGCGATCATGCCTTTTTCTTTGTGCGAAAGTTTCTTGTTGATTTCCAATGGGATGTTTTTTCCAGAGCCACCAGTGCCGGTGCCTTTTGGGCATCCGCCTTGCAGGCAGAAACCAGGCTCGTGGCGGTGGAATGTTAATCCGTTGTAGAAGCCACGGTTTACCAGATCCAGGAAGTTTTGTGCGGTGATCGGCGCATCGTTCAAATAGATCTGAACTTTGATGGTGCCTTTGTTTGTTTCCATCAATACGACTGGGTCGTTAGTAGTCATTTCATTTCCTCTTTGTTTATCAATGGCAGCAATCGACTAGTTTGACGATTACTTACCTTCCTTTTTCGACTCTTTTTTCGGTTCCTTTTTTGGTTCCTTCTTAGGCTCTTTTTTCGAACCCTCGAGGTATAGACTGTCCATGGTGTCGCCTTTTCTAATGGCAAACACTATGTCCAGTCCTTCAATCACTTTTGCAAAAACAGCGTAATCATTATCGAGTCCGCTTTGTGGTCCAAGAATTACGTAAAACTGAGAGCTAGCTGAGTCCTTATCTTTTCCTCTGGCCATGCCGATCATGCCGGCTTCACTATGCTTCAGTTGCTTGTTGATTTCCAGAGGGATGGTTTTTCCGGTGCCACCACTTCCGGTGCCGGTAGGATCGCCGCCTTGGATACAGAACTTAGATTCATAGCGGTGAAAGGTGGTTCCATCGTAGGTGTGATTTTTAACAAGATCTAGAAAATTTTCTGCCGTGATTGGCATCTCGTTTCTATAAACCAAAATTTTGAATAGACCCTTCGAGGTTTCCACAACAACCACCGGGTTTGGCGATTGAGGTTTTGGTTTTTCGCTGGACGAACTCTTGAGCAGCGGCAGAGCATTCGCGGCTGCATGAAATTCCGGCATCGACCAGAAAAATATTGCGATGAAAACCGCGGTAGAAACTAGCGATCCGAGTACTTTCAATATGTGCAGCGACCGTTCTGAAGTACTTTCAATTGTTTGCAAAGACCATATTTGCAGCGAGGACTTCAAATTGTATCAAACGGCTACTGAGTTTTTCCTTTTGGAATGTCAGGTGGTGAAAACGGCGCAGATGATGGGGATACAGGGACCGTCAGGGTCGCGGTTACGGAGCTGTAGGGCGGAAACATCACAGGGACGCGCAGTGTGTCATGGTTGCGAATTATCGCTTTGTCTTCAAACGCAACCCAGCCATCGGTTTCGTCGCCAGGCATGACCAGGCGGGTTCCGAGGTTTTCCGATTCCACCTCATGGCGACCCCGGTCGCGTCCTAAGGCAATGCCGAGACTGCGTTTGCCGTTCTCCGACGGCGTCATTTTTTCATAAAAAATCGAACTGGCCAGACCGACCGTGCCAATGCCCACGGCGCCGACTAAAGCCTTCTCTTTGGGTGTCAGCAGAGTATTGTCGTGCTTTTCAAGCGTGGCTGCACGAATGGTTTTGACGGTTTCTGTTTCGGTCGTGAATTGGGCATCTCTGCCGAGGATTAGAACCGGAGTGGCTCCAGCGTTCTTGATATGAACTCTGTAGAATACGAGATTTTCTTTGCTGCGATAACGGCTGAGCGGATTGCCCTGCATGAGTTCCGCTTTGGAACTGATGTTGACTCCGGAAGTGTCGAGAGCACCCTTGAGTACGGGCGCGCCCGGCCCGGCTGGCTGAATCTTTTCAGTCACTTGTTCCGGTTTGTCCGGCAGGGTTGTTTGCGGTGCAGGTAGGATCTCAGGTCGCAGTTTTGGATCGGAATACTCGTCGCCCGCAACGTTGTCGTTGTCGAGCCGCTCGGCGGCTATCGCTGGGTTTACTGTGCAAAACAGAAGAGCTAGTACGAGCGGAGAGAGAGACTTCCAGGCTCGGTTATGACTTGTATTCTTGAGCAGCATTACGATCTCACAGTATTGGATTCCATTTAGATGATAGCGGAAGACTCGCCATCTGACTGTATTCTCGCCGTGAGTAAAATCTCAGCGAGCTGTAAAGGCTGTGGCACTGTTGGTTTTGTGACGAATAATTGTTGTGGCTTCAAGTCTAGTGAAAACCACCAAGCTACGCAGTTTCTGCGGTAGGGCACCGGCAGGAAACTGCGTATGCTTCGAGATGGTTCTGTTTCCGATTAGCGGCGTCTGCCCATCAGTTGATAGGTGACTTTTGCCCTTGGGCTTGGTTCGCCCTGTTTCACAATCGAGATGCGCTCGAGACCTTTAAATTGCGCACCGTTTGGCGCGATTTCCATGACGATAGCTTCTTGCGCCATCGTATTTTTGATTGGATGCTGATAGCGGATGAAGGCAGTGTTGCCTTGAACCTTGTCTACATAGATGGCCGTTCGCACTCCGGCTTCGTTGGCGAAGGCGTAGCCGCTGTTTGGGTTACCAGTGATGGTCCAAACGTCTTGAGTTTGTCCTTGAAAAATCTGCGGAATGGCAGCCTGGTATTGCGGCATGGCCTGCACCTCTTGCCTCATGCCTTGGACGACCCATGCGCCCATGAAGCCAGCCGGCAGGACATTAGTTTGCTGGATTCCTGTGTTGAAGGTTCGAGTCGGCGGAGGCGTATCCATCATCGGTTGCGGCGGTTTTTTCAGTGGCGGCGGTGCCTTCTTCTTCGGGGCGTGGCTGTCCGTCGCGCTCCCCTGGAGAGGCGGTCTACCGGTCGGCACCATGGCTGGTGCCGGGTATTGCTCACCGCCGCCATTGGGATCCGAGATGTAGCCGCGTTCCTCGACTCCAAGTTTAAAAGGGTCCGCTGAGGCGGAGCTTTGCGTCAGACCGACGGTGACCAGAGCAATTAATATTGAACTGGCTAAGCGTCCGCATTTAGTCTTCATTACCAGTCTTCTCCTGTTCGCAGCTCTCGCCGGAAGAGCGGCTGGATTGAGTTTTTCAGCCCACACGGTTTATTTTAAACCGTTCTCATTATTTAAGCCCTTTTTAGCCTCTTGCACAACCCTCTTTCCCCTGAAAAATCGCAACTGCAAACGAAAATGCCTGACGACTGGCATCTCATTATTTTTTTCCGGGTCAGGCTACAGATGCTAAAGTCGTTCCTCGGCTAGAGCGACACTCTGACTGCTCATGTCGCTCCCTCTTGAATTAGCGCTTCGGCGCGCCTTTGGCAGCTAATTCAACATTGCTGACTTGTTCTGAAAAACCCATGTCTACGAGCCGTTTGTAAGCTTGCTGCCCCGTTTCGCTTGTGGGCTCCGCTGTGACGATTTCGACGAGCGGACCGAGCGCTTCAGGGTTGCGATTTTGTTTGATCATCAAATCAGCCTTCAGGAGTTTGGCTCGGTTTTTCAGCGCACTGAATTTCAGACCGATTTCCTTCTCTTTTGCGGCTTGAACCTTGGTGGCATCGGATTTCTCGAATGCTTTGAACATTTTCCAGTGTGCATCCGCGACATCTTGCAACCATTCAGAAAGGGCATAGATAGCGTTTTTAACATCATCTGGGCGAGAAGTTGATAAACGATTGCTGAGATCTTCTAACCTGATTCGGGCATCCTCTGCGCTTAATGGCAATGCGTTGTAGATGCTCTCGGCCTTGCCGGGCGCTGCGCCACCATGGGCATGCCCATCAGGAGCGGCATACGCTGCTGGACCACCGCCAGGAAGAGGGGCGGATGGCGTTCCTAGACCAGCGGGTTGTGCACTTCGAGCGTATCCACCGCCGCTACTGCCAGGAATCGGCGAGCCTTGAGCGAATGCTTCCGATTGAAATTGGGTCGACGCGAGCAGAAGCCCTGCCAATGCCGCAGTAGTCAACAAGTTTTGGTTTGGCTGTTTAGATTCAAAACGACCAAACGTTTTTAAAGAGGCGTGTTTCGCGGGTTTCATAACGGCTCGCACGATTTGCATAGTTCAACCACCAAAAAGGGAATTCATTCGAGCGACAATTTCTTGCCAAGCTCTGCATCGAAGGACGATTTTAGCAAAATCCAGGCGCTTTCCCTTGAAACCGTTCTCTGCTAGGATGTGTAACCGCTTAAGTGGCATCGTCGAAATCGGCACTCTTCCGGTTTCCCGAGCCCAAGTGGTGATTTTGGTATCTTTTTTCATAAGGCATCTGCTGGTTGTGCGGATTCTAATATTCGGTATTGCTTTATTGCTGTCTCTGGCAGCCATTTATCCGGCTTGCGCTGCTTCCACCGACTCGGATTATTTCAACCCGGCTGACAGCGAGTTCGTTCGAAAGTTTCTCAAACCAGGCACATTTATGCGAGCTTCCGAAGTGAAGAACGGCATGGAAGGCTATGGTCTGAGCGTTTTTCGCGGAACGAAAATCGAGAAATTCAACTTTCGTGTGATTGGCGTCATGAAGCGTGTCAATAACGGCAAAGACGCAATTCTTGTGCGTTTGTCTGGTCCTGCGATGGGCAAGAACAATGTAATTCGGGGCATGTCTGGCAGCCCCGTCTATATCGATAACAAATTGGTCGGAGCGGTTTCATACGGATTCGATTTCTCGACTGAACCAATTGCAGGCATCACGCCAATCGTCGATATGCTCGATGCTATGGCAAAACCAGAAACACCTCCAAAAATCGGTTCGCGTATTCCGTCAGGCAATCGCAGCCTCAGCCTGTCCCCCTCGCTGATATCGGCTGGTGAATCTGATCTCGGGCGGTTTAGAAAACTGATGCTTGCTTCTTCCTCACCACATATGGTGCCACTCATGTGTCCTGTTTCACTCAGTGGTTTTTCTTCCAGAGCTCAACAATTTTTGCGTAAACGGTTCGAGGCTGTCGGATTGTCAGTCAGCGAGGGAGCCGCCGGTGGTCTCGATGCCAATCACAGTCCGGAAGAGTTAAAAGAAGCAAATGCGTTGAAACCTGGCAGCGCCGTTGGCGTTTTACTTACTACCGGCGATTTCGAGTCCGCTTCAACCGGAACAGTAACAGCCAACTTTGACGGAAAGATTGTTGGCTTCGGCCACCCGTTTGTGCAAGCCGGTTTCGTTGATTTCCCGATGTCGTCGGCATATATCCATGAAGTTCTGCCAAGTTTATCAATATCATTCAAACTGTCATCACCGCTAGCAGTGCTCGGCACAATTTTTTCCGATCGCCCCTGGTCGATTGGCGGACAGGTCGGCACAAAAGCAAGAATGGTCCCAGTCTCTCTCGAGGTGACCGACGGTGCTCGGCATATAAGGAAACATTTTTCCTCGCGTGTGATTGATCATGAGGATCTGACTCCGGATTTGGTCGCGGCCTGCACCATGGCCGCGATGGATGCAACGTATCAATCGTCGGCACCGTATGTGGCGCGAGTCGAAACTGAAATCGATATTGAAAACGAGCCAGGGATTAAACGCTTTGATTGCTTGACGAATGGCTCCGGCAGTGCTGCTGCGAGTTCCTCGTTTCGCCCATTCTTTGCCGATCCTGTGTCTGGAAATGTTCATTCGATCGCTTCTCGAATTTTGAGTAATCGTTATAAAAAAGTTCATTTGAAGGGCGTACGTCTGAAAATTAACCTGGAGTCCGGGCGTGATTTAACCCGTATTGTCAGGGTTTCCACCGATCGACCGAAGGTCGGACCTGGTCAGAAGGTCAATTTGAATTGTTTGTTGGAACCTTATAATGGTGAGGTTTACAACGAGCAAATAGAAGTAACCATTCCGCGTGATGCGCCTGACGGTGAGCTTGCCATTGGGGTGAGCGGCGGATCTCAATTGGATGATTTGCGCAAGCGAATGAACCTGGTTGATCCGCCAACAAACAGTTTGGAGCAGATTGTTCGCCGCTTACAAGAACGCCCTCGCGGCGACCGTCTGTTTGCGGTGCTTGCCTTGCCGAATCAGGCGATTCATGTGGACGGCGAGGTTTTGGAAAGTCCTCCAGGTCACTGGAACAAACTATTTTTCTCCAATCGCTATACTCACGGTCCGGCTTTAGTTAACGGTGAAAGAAGAGTCAACAAGGAGATTCCTGCGCTCGTTGAAGGTACGCATATTCTTGCTGTAACAGTGAAACGCCCCGATGCTTATCTGGAAAAATCACCGTGGTACATCGCCACTCCCGGCGGTTCCGGCAAGGCTAGCATGGGCGCATATGTCACTGCTCAAGCTCAGAAAGCAATTGACTCACTAAATAAAACGGATGTGAAACCTAAAGTGGGAGACACTTCGGCAACTCAAACCGATGCTGGTGGAGCCAATAACAAATCCGCACAGGTCGCGGGACTCAGCCTCTGGTCACCGTCGGCAGAAGATACGCACATTCGACCTGTACAAGTTTGGAGTCAAACCGACGACGGCGCCTTTAAAGGTGGCACCAAAGATGGTGTGATAATCGACAGTTGGGGACGACTGTTCCCTGGTTTCAAACAGAACAACGTAACGTCGATTGCTGGCGCTTTAAGAGCGTGGTCTGCAGTTTGGTCCAGTGGATCGATTTACGTCGGAACATCGAATCGAATTTATAAATGGTCGCCGTTACAACCACAACCTGAGGAAATCGCAAAGTTTAACTGTGCGGCTATTCCTGCAATGGTGGCCGACTCTCGCGGTAACGTCTATGCCTCATTAGCTCCAGAAGGTCGAGTGGTAAGAGTCGACACCACAACTGGTCAGAAGCGAGCGACGATCACTGAGGTGGCTAAGCTCAGTGAACCGCTTATAACGAGTCTCGCTGTTGATGACGAGGGGACTCTATACGCTGGTGTGACCGGCAACGGAAGAGTCTACAAGCTCACCACAGGCGGTGCTACTGTTCTCGTAGATACAGGTGATGCACATGTGCTCTCCATGTTCTTCGACAGCGCTTCCAAACGACTCTATCTGGGTTGCGGCGAACAGGGTAATGTTTACAGTGTCGGAAAGGACGGCGTTATTCGTGCGGAATTCCATTGCGATGATCATTTGATTACTGGCGTTTGTCGAACCAAGCGCGGAGACCTGTTCATCACAACTGCTGGAACCGGGCATCTCATCCGAATCGCGCCTTCTGGCGAGACTTATGATTTGGCAACCAGCGAAGCGTTTTATACACTGTATTACCATCCGGAAACTGATTCAGTATTTGCTGGTGATGCTGAAGGGGACGTAACCCAGATTCAAGAAGAGCCACTGACCGGACAGTCTTTCTTCGTTCCAATAAAACATACCGAACAAGAAGCAGTGATAGCGCTTTGCTCCGATGGCGGCAATCACTTATATGCGATCAGCAGTAATTTGCCGTCTATCCTGGAATTCTCTGTCAAACCGCAAGATGCCACTTTCACCTCTCCGGTGAAAGATAGTGGTCGACCTTCGCAATGGTCGCTGCTGCGAATTTATGGATCGTTTAATGAGGTGAGTTCGTCTCTGGAAAAGTCGATCCTCGTGGAAACGCGTACCGGCGCTACTCTTCGACCCGATTCAACCTGGTCCGGATGGACACCGGCGGTATTCTCCAGCGAAGGTTATCAGATTAAGTCTAAAGATGACCGTTATTTTCAGTACCGACTGAAATGGCTCTCTTCTGCTGCAAAAGGCGATAGTCAGCAGGTTTTCCCTCAAGGACGTGATAGCGTAATTGGTCGCGTCGCTGTTACCTTTTTACCTTCCAACAGCAGACCACGTTTCACCAGCGTCTCTCTCCGGGCTGGAACCTATGTCTCTGACTCGGAGGAGGTCACTGTTGTCGGTAACGACCCGGATGGGGACAGCTTGAGTTTAGCCATTGATGTATCAAGTGATGGCGGGCATTCTTACACGAATTTGAGAGATGATCTTCGCGCCGACCGAGCGAGCAAAAAGGAGTCGAAAGCGGAAGAGAAAAAAGAAGGAGATAGAGGCAGTAAGAAATCCGATGAAAAGTCGGACCTGCAGAGCGATAGTAAGACTGGCGAAAGTACAGATGGAAAAAACGAATCAGATAAACTAAAAGGTTCTGATTCGGAAACATCAGTCGACCGGGAAAGTCCTTCCGATTCTGATGATTCAACTGAAAAATCGCTAAAACCTGATGATAAACCGGCTGAGACAGATAAACCAATCGAGAGAGACGACAACGCTTCCCATCTGGCTGATACCATATACGGTGGCGAAATTGAAAATCGAGAAGGGAAAATACTGATTGCCGGAGCAGGTCAATCGCGGATAGACCTGACTGACTCCTCCAATCTGGACAGCAGTGTTGAGATGAAACAGCCTGAGAAAGACGATAAAGACAAACCCGGTCCCGGTGACAAGACTAAGCGCCAGCCCAATCCAAAAGACAAATTCGGCGATGAAAACGGTCCCGGAAATGATTACTTGCCTCAAGATAGAGAACGTCCAGACGGAGACGATCCGCCGAATCAACCTGCTAAGCCAGCTGAACCGATTAAACCAGAAGAGCCGAGCAAACCAGAAGAGCCAAGCAAGCCAGGTGCGCCAGGCAAACCAGGTGAGCCAAGCAAACCGGCAGAGCCGAGCAAACCAGGCGCTCCTGATGACAAAACTGTTTTGAAGAAACCAGGCAAGAAGAGCGAAAAAGCCGTTTTCACTAAAGCTTCTCCTGCCAAAGAGGTTATCAAGCCAAAGAAAGTGGTGGAGGGCGACCAGCCTGATAAGTTTACATGGACACTGGCTGCCAACAAGTTCAAAGAAGGGCACCACATCCTCAGGTTTACGCTCTCGGACACGCCATCAAATATGGTGCAGCCTGCTGACATCGTTTGCTACAGATATATCGTTGTCGATACGGTCAAACCGATTATCGAAGAGCCTTTAGTCAGTCTCTCGGGCGACCATATTCTTAAGTGCGAATTCTTTGCATCAGATGCCACCTCTCCGATTTCGAACGCGACTTTCCAAATCGATTCGGATGAACCCCGAGCTTTCGCCGTAGTTGATGGACTTGCCGATAAGCGTAGAGTTAAACTCAGTGCGAACGTACAGATCAAAAAGGGCGCGCGTAAGATTGAAATCGAAGTTGTTGATAGAGCAGGAAACAAGGCAACAAAGACCGTGAAACTGCCGGCTAGATAACCGGCGTTCACTATCCAAAAATTTAAACTGGATGGAGCGAAATGAACGATTTCCTATCAAAAGTAATGAGAACAAAACCGCCACAATTGCTGGTTGATGAGGCGTATGAGCCAGAGCGGCAAATGAAGAAGACGCTCTCGGCACGTGACTTGATAGCGTTTGGTGTTGGCGCGACCATAGGCTCCGGGATCTTCGCGTTGACGGGGACCGCCGCCGCGGGCAGTGGCTCACTCGCTTCGCATAATTGGTTAGAGACCCCTCTGGTCAACTTCATTCTGGGCGCCGAGCTGGGTCGTGAGGGCGCAGGTCCGGCCATCGTCATATCGTTTTTCATAGCAGCCATTGCCTGCGGTTTCGCTGCCATGTGTTATGCCGAATTGGCCGCGATGATACCAGTATCCGGTTCTGCGTACACATTCGCATACGCATCACTCGGGGAATTGATCGCCTGGATTATTGGCTGGGACTTGATGTTAGAGTACGCCGTCGGCAATATCGCGGTCGCCGTGAGCTGGTCCGATCACTTTTTGCATTTCGTGCATGGACTGTTCGGCATGAAACTACCGCTGTGGCTCACTGCCGACACAGGGACTGCGCTGACTCGTATAGCCACACTGCCAGCCGACAGTCCGCAGTGGACGTTTTATTCGAGCACGGATCTGCCCATTATTTTTGGACATCAGTTTGCTATGAATGTACCGGCATTCGCTATTGTCTTGCTGGTAACCTGGGTATTGGTTATCGGTATCCAGGAAAGCGCCATTGTCAACACTATCGCGGTGTTCATCAAAGTGGCGGTTGTGCTCTTCGTTATCATTTATGGTGCTGGTTTCGTCAAGCCTGACAATTGGGTACCCTT
>CAZRMH010000008.1:0-41884 GCA_964600935.1 uncultured Candidatus Obscuribacterales bacterium | reverse complement strand
TGATGGGATTCGAACCCGCAACCTACGGTTTACAAAACCGTTGCTCTACCGTTGAGCTACACCGGCCCGGCTTTAACGACTCAAGCAGGCATTCTACAGGTGCGCGCTGCTCAGTGTCAATTTTCAACGACCGGGAAACGGCATTGCAGTTACGTTGCTAAATATTGGCCGAATTCTGCCTAACCGTCTCGTAGACAGCGATTCCAAGAGCAACCGAAGCGTTGAGTGATTCAGTCTTCCCGTTCAGCGGTATGGCGCCGAGCAGATCGCAGTTTGTTTTGACCAGCGGTCGCATTCCTTTACCTTCGCTGCCCACCACGATTACAAGAGGTCGTTTCAAATCAACCTTATATAGAGGTTGAGGAGCGTCTGCTGTCAAACCGAGAACCCAGAAGCCAAGTTCCTTTAATTCTTCAAGTGCTTTCACAAGATTGACTATACGAACGATTGGTATGTGTACAACCGCTCCAGCACTTGTTTTTGCTACAGTCTCCGTGACCTGTGCGGCGCGTCTTTCCGGAATCAGTATCACTTTGGCACCTTGCGCCTCCGCAGAGCGAATGATCGCTCCGACATTGCGTGGATCCTCGATGCCATCAAGCGCTACGACTACATAGCCGTCTAATCCGCGTCCACTTGCCGTCAGTTCTTCTTTATCAGATTGAAACATGCCAAGCCATTCGCTGAATTCGAGAAGCTTAATAGGACTGACTTGGGCTGCCACTCCCTGGTGTCGACCGCCATCCTGAACCATCCAATCTAGTTTATTGGGATGACAAGCGACGACTGGAATCTTGAGATGCTTCGCGAGACTATTGATCTTGCGGATGCGCTCGTCAGGCGCGCTTCCTTCTGCCAAGAATATTTTGATAATTTGTTGCGTCTGCTCTTCATTCTCTTCATCGAGGCACATCCGCTCGAGATATGAAACTACTGTATTTCTGCCAAAGACCAGTAAATCTTGTTCTCCGTCAACTTTGCCTTCGTGAATTGCCGTTCCTTCAGAGTCGTCGTCCTGTGAACGAAATCTTTCACGACCGCCGAAATCCCTGTCGCCGTCGGCGCCTTCACGTGATTGAGAGCCTGCTCGTCGATTTCGATCGCGGTTGAAACCTTGGCCTTCTCGACTCTGGGAAGTTTGAGAACCGGTTCCGCGGTTTTGATAGCCGCGTTCTTGAGTTTGATAGCCGCGGTCTTGATCGCCGCGATTTCGATCCTGCTGACCGTCGCGATTTTGGTAACCGCGATTTTGATCGTCGAAATTGCGACTTCGATCCTGCTGACCCTCACGATTTTGATAGCCACTCTGGTTTCGATCGCCCGTGCCTCGATTTCGACCGTCCTGCGGACGAGAGGATCCGCGATTGTCGCGTGAGGACGAGCCTTGCTTTCCCCGTCCCGATCGAATTTTAGACATCACAACTCTCCCGATTCCCAGCCTGTGGGCAAACTACCATGGACACAGAGGTTAAAGCATGGTTTCCTCTTAATCAAGAGCCGAATTCATCGGCGTTTCCAAAGGCATGACAAACAAAAGCCAATGTTAATCGACGTTCTATTCTTTGGGCTGCCAGTAGTAATCGCCTTCTGTATGGGCGCTCATGCCGTACGCGACGAGGCTCCGAAATTCTGGCTGCCGGCGGTCTCAATGGGCTGCTACTGCGTCTTTTATCTATTTGGTGGACGCGAGGTGATTTTGTGGTGGCTGATGGCAATGATGCTCGGCGGCGGTGTTTTAAACAGCGGCGGCTTTGGCGCCGGCTAACCGTCGATTCAAATTATGGTCTAAGTGCTAGTCGCACTCGCGAATAATGCGAACGAATTTTGCTGAAGGTTGCTAACTACTGACTGCGTGCTTTGCGAGTGTTCTGTGGCTGCGTAGGCACCTGGTGGCGGTTCTGCTGAGCTTCTGCCAGTGAACGCATACTGATGCCGTGTTTCTTAAGCCAGCGCGAAATCGTGTTCGGGTCACACCATTTGTTTTCGGCGTCGCGGTAAATCTTGGCGATTTGTACTGTACTGAGCTTCTCTTTGACGTACTTCTGATACAACCAATCTCTGTCTTGATAGAGTGTTTTATGACGTAAACTCTTGCCCACTTGTCTTAAACCCTCATGGAGTGCTGTGATGGTCGCGTTGGTAACTTTTGGAGTACGCCCAACCTGGAACCGGAAGTATATGCTTACTACATACTCTAATTGTTCAACTAATTGAAGCTTCTGACAACCCCCTTGTCGGTCAATTTGTCGTAAATTATTGACGGTGCTTGCTGTTTACAGTTCGGTGTAATTTTTTCAATCCGGAAGGGCGCATTGATATCAGTCACCCATCCGATAAAAATTGATGTTCGAGTTTGCCAGGCTTATCTCCACAAATTTCGTTCATAGGATGACGTTGAATCGGGCAAGTAGTCAGTGAAGGGTTCCGACCTTGTAGTGAGCTTTGAGGCACGAATTGAACGAATCGACAGCAAATGCAGTGAAAATTCCCCAGGTGGACAAAGTCCTTCGAGAGCCAATTCTCGTAGCACTTTCTGAGTCTATTCGTCGCGACGTTTTAGCACAGCTGATTCGCGAAGATTTGGCGGCTTATAGAAAACAGATTGGCTCTGGAAAGTCTAAGTCGAATTCAAACAGTGATGATAATTCAGGGCAAAACGGTTCTTCGTCGGCTCCGTCTGAGTCGATGGAACCCGCAGCTATAGCCGATCGCGTTGCGTCGATAGCCAGGTCTCTTCTGGAAGGTGGCGTTCGTCGAGTAATAAATGGAACTGGTGTGATACTAAATACCAACCTCGGTAGAGCACCACTTCCTCTTGCAACGCTAAACAAGCTAACCGCGTTGGGGCAAGGCTACACAAGTCTCGAAATCGATACGAATACCGGTCGGCGTGGTGAACGCACCGCAATGATCAGTCGTTTGATGGCGCTGTTAACAGGCTGCGAATCAGCAATCGTGGTAAACAACAATGCTTCTGCCGTGATGCTTTGCGTCTCCGCACTGGCTCGTGATAAGGAAGTTATTGTTTCTCGGGGGGAACTAATCGAGATAGGTGGCAGTTTCCGTCTGCCCGATGTGATCACCGCCGCTGGTGGTAAGCTAAAAGAAGTTGGTACCACTAATAGAACGAGAGCCAGCGATTTCCGTGATGCCATCAGCGATAACACTGGCTTGTTACTACGCTGCCATCGATCTAATTTCGAAATTACCGGCTTTACCGAAGAACCAATCGTGACGGATCTCGTCAAAATTGCTCAAGAAAAGAATATACCACTGGCTGAAGACCTGGGAAGCGGAGCCCTTTTCGATATTTCGAAGTTTGGATTGAATTATGAACCTACAGTCGATCGAGTGATTGGAAATGGAATCGACGTCGTGATGTTTTCCGGCGACAAATTACTCGGTGGGCCTCAAGCCGGCATCATAGCTGGGAAACGAGAGTTTATAACCAGATTGAGAAAAGATCCGATGTATCGCGCTTTGCGCGCCGACAAATTGATCATCTCCTTAATTGAAATTGTTTTAGCCCAGTATCTTTCTCCTCAACCGCAGGACAGTCTTCCTGTAATTAGCCTGGCGTCTCGATCTACAGATCAGATTGGCCAACAGGTCGAAACTTTTGTTCGACAGATTGAAGATGAAGCAAGTCAAAATGGTATCAGTTTAAAAACAGTTGAATGCCAATCAACCCTTGGCGGCGGCAGCCTACCGGGTCAAACACTTCCGAGTCGTGGTCTGCAAATCGTCTCATCGAAACTTTCCAGTGCTCAGATTGGTTCCTTATTAAGGAAGAACAAAACGTCAGTGATTTCGACTATTCACGACGAAAAAGTATTGATTGATTTTCGAACTATTCTGAGTCGCGATCATGTCGATCTTCTGGAGGCGATTCGCGGACTTTGGCTTTCTTGATATCGCTCCAAACGAGCAACTGTTCAACTTGAAAGGGTATAATTCTCCGAGCTATTGTTCGGGAGCGGCATGAAATGGACAGCGAACGACTTGACCTCAAAAAACAAATCGCACAGGTTGGAAAATCGGATTGGGAAGAGCAGTTTGCTGTTCTGAATAAAAAGGTTGACGATCAATTTCGATTCACTCGCTCGGTAATTGTTCTCTGTACGCTCGCCAATCTCGGTCTGGCAATTTTCACTATCCTAGCCACCTTTCAGAGCTTGCCGTCCCAAATCACGGCGCATTACATGAGTAATCTGGAGCCTATCGTTCGACTCTGGCGACAGTACGAGACGCAGTTAAACAATCAAGAGCCGTTGAAACCTGAGCCCAATGAATTACAAGAATCACCTACTGTCCCCGACGTGCCGACAGCTAAGTAGAGTTCTCAACCAGGTCGAAACGACTGCGTTTGAAACGACCCAGCTCAAATAAACCTGAAGGTTCGGCTACTTTTTCAGCAAAGCTTCGCGACGTTTGACTTCGCCTTCGACTTCTTCCGGCGAGATATTGTTGACGCTCATCGGACCGGCGCAGATTTCGCGCCATGGTGCTCCGGCGAGTGCCTGCCGCACGATAACTTCAAACACTTGGGCGCGGACCCCGCTGCCGTAGCTTCCCGAGCCATTCATTGGAGACATTCCGGGAGTCGGCTGCGGTGGTTTCGGAACTGCCTGTGTTGATGTTTCAGGAATCGGTCCAGTCGGAGGTGCTCCGCCACCGAATGAGTCTGGAGGCGTCGGTGGTGCTCCCGGTGTCGGAGGACCGCCGAATACAGTCGGTTGCGCTTGTTCCTTCGGCATCTTCGACATGCTATTGAACGTGTCGACTTGATGTTGGAACAGTGGACGGGCTGCGCCGCCATCTCCGCTTCCGCCGCCGAAGGCGTTCGGCGCCTGCGTTTGACTTTGCTGTTGTTTGCTCGAATCCTGGTCGAAGAAACTGCCTTGCGGCTTCGGGCTTTCTTCCGGTTGAGGCACGGGGGCTCGTTGTTGCGAAATTGCTTGTGCCTGCATATTGGCTTCCTGCGCCGCTTTCTGCGAAGAGGTCAGTTGCTTTTGCAGATTTTCGACGGTGTCTTTGAACGACTCTTTGAGTTCGTCCAGTTGCGCCTTGAGCTGAGTGATCTCGGACTCTCTGCGCATGACTTCGTCGTCTTTGACTTTGAGTTCTTCGTCTCTCTGGTTGACGGTTTCGACCATCTCTTCGTAGCGCGAATTGAATTCTTCGAAACGAGAATGGAGCATCTCTTGTGTTTCTTGAATTTCGTGTTCTTTGGCTGCGAGTAGTTCCGCGTATTCGGTTTCGCGCTCTTCAAGCCGTTTTGTAAGCTCTGCTTCTCTGTCTTCGAGACGGGAAGAAAACTCCTTTTCACGCTCTTCGAAGCGGCGACCAAGATCGGAATCTTTGTCGTCAAGCATCAAACGCAGGTCTTCGTGTGCGCGCTTCAAATCTTCGAGTTCACGGACTACTTCTTCATCCGGAACCACCTTCACGACTTCAACTTCGACTTCTTTGACGACTTCGACGATTACTTCTTTAATTACTTCTTTGACCACCTCGCCGCTGGCATTTACGCGAACAGGCTCCGCCGCTTGAACTGCATCATAGGCTGACCGGAACAACTCTCCGGAAACCTTCTGAGTGCCAAGCAGCTCTACCAATCTGTGCAAGAGGTCGGCTGGATGCTCGTCGGGAAAAAGTGCCATGTACGCGCATTTGAACGTCCATGGATCGATTTGCCCGGCGCCCAGTTGATCGGCAAGACCCATGACCAGTTTGTCCGGCGACATTCTGGTTTTCTGTTCCTTCTCTTCGTTCGATACCATTGCTGATACCAATTGGTCGATGGCCGGAACAAGTTCGCCGACTGCTTTCATTGGCTCTAATGCCGCAGACATTGATTCCATCAGGGTGTTCAAATTCAAACCTAGTTCGAAGAACGTCTGATTCTGAAGGGTTTCTCGCAAATTTTTCAGGACATCGGTCTGCTCATTCGAAGCGGTCTGCATCGAGGATAGATTCATCGCGCAGATTCCGAGTGCTTGATCGATTGAGGTGAGCATCTCCAGTGCTTCTGCTTGAGTTTTGGTAAGCAATTCGACTGGAACTTGCACTACTGGTGGTGCAGCTTCCGCTGTTCGATTCCCATCCTTCGAGGAAGGGTCATTTTTGGTCGGAGTTTCCTCTTCGTCACCCTTCTTGTTTGCAAGATCACTGGCTGCTCTGCTTTTCACTCTTGCTTCTTCGTCGTCAATTGCCTTTTTCCAAACCGATATCACCTTATCCTCATCTTGCGACTCACCGTCGACTGGCTTGATTTCTGGTTCTTTTTCTACTTCTTCAGGTTCTGGTTCCGCTTTCTTTCGGCTGCGCTTTCTTTGAACCGGTGCTTGTTCTATGGGCTGTTCTTCTAAAACTTCTTCGTTCGCGACTTCTGCAGCAGGCGCTTCGGCAAATATTTCTGCTTGTTCTGGCATTTGCGAAGCTTCCGTCACCTCAGGAATTGCGGGGGCTTCTTCTTCGACGGACCAGGCATTCTCTTTTCTCTTGGATTTGTTGTTGAATTCCCAGGCGTTTACGTCATCGTCAGCGGCGACCGGCTCTGGCTCTGTTGCTTGTGATTGAACGGGCGCGGATTCGGTTTCCATCGGCATGGTCGAGATTACTTGCGTCTGGGTTTGCGATTGAGTGTGCGTCTGCAGCAACGGTGAAAATGGCTCAGGCTTTGGTTCTGGCTCAGGCTCAGGCTCGGGTGGAACTTCATCTTCCAAGTCGCCGTAGTCGAGATCGAGCTTTGACGTGAAGTCCTTTTCACTGGGGCTGTGTTGCAGATACGATTGTTCGACTGCTTGCGATTGCGGCGGGGCGGGTGCAGTCGGCTCTGCGGCGAAATTTGGATCTGGTGTCCCCATCGGAAAGCCTGACGGCGGTGTCGGATCCGCTACCGGATTGGTCATAAAGGATGTCGGAGATTCGGCTGGTCCTTGCATGAAACTCTCGAACGATTGATCGGGATTGGCAGGCAAAGTGCCGAATGACGGTTCGGAAAAACTGAAGCCTGGCTCGGCTGCGGGCATATTCGGCCGGGAATGTTCTTGTCCAAACGGCATGCTGCTCTGCGATTGCGCTTGTTGTTGCGGATCGCCACCGAATCCACCTGGCATCGCGCCCATAGGTTGTGGCTCAGAAGTGAATCCAGCACCGGGCATCGCCGGATATTTGTCGGACGACAGTGCTTGATAGCCTTGAGGAAGCGGCTGTGGCTGACTAGTCTGGTTATGATTCGCCGTGGCGTCTGCGAGCCATGGTTCAGTCGCGGGAGCTCCTGCAGTGTTGGGCGCTGTGACCGCTCCAGCAGCCTGCCCCTGGGCTTTGTCTAAAAATTCGAGTTCGAGAGACGGAGCGTCTTCTTGAGTGCCTTCCGGCTTTTTCGAGTAGGGATCCGGTGGAAGGGCTTGCTTGGCTAACGAGCGCAATCTGGCTCGCCGGGCTGATAATGAAGAGTCCTGGCGTCCGGATTTACCTGAACTGCCATTTCCATTCCCGTTGCTTTCTTCGTCCCGTGCCATCGATTAGCTGCCTTCTACTCCAGACCCCTTCACCGTCGCCAGAACTTCCTTGTTATCTGACATCGGATACACCTTATAAACTTGTACCCGCTATATCCGCTGACTCAGCACTAAGGCGTCAGACGTTAAGCAAAAGATTCGGTCGTCAGGAGGCGATTCGGTTTCGTCTCGCCTATTTCTAGTGTAATGCCTACACTGGCGCTTGTCTTCACTGAAAGACACCGTAAAAATCTTTTTTGTAAACATTACGGGGTAGCAAGTCAGTTCAGTTCTCAACAAACAAGCATTACCTCCTTTTTCTCAATATATTCGACTCTAAAAAAAACGCATGATTATCTGTCGAAGTGACGCAAGAAGCGTCATAAATCCGCTTGACAAGGTGGTTTTATGGGGGTACGATTTCTGTTTAGTATCCAAAGCCCTTATCAGTTCTACCGTTTGAAACTTACTAGGTCAAAAATTCACCCTTCGAGCGGACTGCTCTCTTTACGATTGCTCAAAGCGCGCGCGCTGAGAGAGCCGGAAGCTCGAAAGTCGGGTAAGTAAATTTCAAGGATGAAAATGTCGGAGTATTAAATTGAAACTTCTAATCTGCCAGAGTTGTGGAGTTATCATTCGGACCAAAGGCAAACATTGCACCGGATGCGGTATCCAACTGGCATTGAATACGCCCACACAAATGGATTCGTTCAGTCAGGTCCGACCACCCCTGGCCGTGAGCATCAAGCAAGACCATTTGCTGCTCGAGCGCGTGGTCACTGAGCGGCAGCTGAACGTCATGACTTTGCGACCGCAGATCGGCTCGTCGACGATGTATGACGACGGCGGCGAAGACTACAATGGTGGCAATGGCGGTTACCATGGTGGAAATGGCGGTTCTACTCCTTATTCCACCTTGGACCCGGTCAGTGATTCGGGAAGTTTAGCTTCTGGATTTGGTTGGAGTGGCTCCTCATCAACTATGACGCCTGCTGAAGGTCGTTTTGTCGATCCGAATTCTATGTCCGGGCAACAAGATTATTGGAATTCGAATTCGACAGCGCAGAGCAGTCAGGGTATAGCAGAACCGCCAGCACCGGGCGCCGGCATGTACGCGCCATCTCTGGGCGGGAACGGCTCTGTCAGCGGAGACTTCTACAGGACTACTGCCGCGCAGCAGTCGGTAGAGCTGGTCGAGGCTCCTCCCGAACCCCAAATGCCGGCTAACAAAGCGGTTGAAGCTCTCGCTGAGATGGTTTTCGAAGATAGCTCAACGAATATTCCAGCTTTGCCTGCCAACAGTTATCGCAATCCGGAGCCTGAGTCGCCGCCGGAGGTCAAGCCGCAACCTGTCCAACAGATCAGCAATCCGACCATGCACCTGGCAGGCTTCGGCACTGGACATCCGGGGGCGGCGATCTCGATTGCAATCGGCGCCGGAGTCGGTGCTATGGCCAATCAAATGTTGACGAAACGTTCCTCCGCCGATATCGATATAAAACAACCTGATCAAGCGATTTCTCAGTCGGTTCAAGCTGTGCAACCAGTTTCAACGCCAGCCGCCAGTCCGATTGGTGAAAGTCAGGATTCTGGTGCTCACGCGAAAGTGACACCGGAGCCTGTCGGATATTCAGAAACTCCGGCAATGGAATCGGCTAGTGGAGCTGATCTCGGCGGCAACGAATCGAATTCGATTGACGATTTCTTTGGTGCAAAACAATCTGAGCTCGAGGATTTCTTTGGTCCGCAAACTAAAGCCGAACCGCCTATGTTCGAGTCGGAAAGTGAAAATTCGTATTCTGGTGCTTCAACTTCACCTGAACAGAGCGTTTCGCCGATTGCTCATGAACAGGTCTCTGCTCACGGTCAGGAAGTGCCTGCTATAACGCCAGCCGCCGCACAGCAAGCTAAATCAGAATATCCATCAGCAGAACCGCGACAGCAGTCCACCAATTTCTTCGGTGAAGATGATGGCGGTTTTGATTTCTTCTCTAAGCCGGCGAGTGCGTCAGCAAATCGTCCCGTAGATGACGATCTCGGTGAAGATTTCGCGCCCAAAGCAGTTGCTCCAGCACCGCCGGTGGAGCCGACTCCACAACCGAAACCCGCCACTACTTCTGATACCGCGGTTGAGGCTGTCGCGCTTGATAGACCGCGAGTGGCTATGCCGAAAAGTGTGACTCAATCAAAGTCGAAGCTTAAGACCGCAGATGACGAAGAAAGTACGGAAACTCCAAAAGTTAAATTGAAAGAAGTCGCTCCTTCGAACGATGACGATGAAGATGAAGACGAGGAAAAAAATAAGGATAAGTATAAACCACCCGCGAGAAGAAATTTCAGCGGGGACAGTTCGTCGAAAACTTCGTCATCTAGACCTGGTGCGCGTAAGGGAGCAGCCGCAGGCAAGACCGGCTCCAAGAAAATTGATGATGACGACGACGATGACGACGATGATGATAAAGCCACCACTGGTGGTGCACTTGGTTGGGTAGAAGAAGAGATAAGCTTCATTGGTCTGCGGGTCTCGCGTAAAACAGCCGGCGTTCTCATCTGTGTTGGGATTTTTATCCTCGTCCAAATTCCCGGGTGGGTTATGAGCGTAGCCAACCTGGGGGGCGGCGGCGCTGCTCCTCAAACTGCTCAGGCGCCTCAGCCTGGTAACAGTCCGTTCGGCGGTGGGCAACCGTCTGCAGGTGGTCCGTTCGGTCGACCTGGTGGTGCCGCTGCTGGTGGCATGGGTATGCCAGGACAAGGGATGCCGGGTCAAGGAATGCCTGGTCAAGGAATGCCTGGTCAGGGAATGCCTGGTCAGGGGATGCCCGGGCAAGGTCAACCACAATCATTCCCTGCTGGTGTTCCAGTGGTCGGAGGGCAGTGGCAGATTGAAGTAATGGCTAACAATCAACAGTTTGCCGGTCAAATGCAATTGCAGCAGAGCGGCACCAATTTTGTCGGTGTCGGAAAAGACAATTCTGGTGTTTTCGATATCAGCGGTCAGCTGTTACCGCCCGACCAAATTCAATTCAGCAAAAAATACGATCAGGAGTCGCGGCACAAATACAACGCTCATAACGAGTACATTATCTTCCAGGGCAAACTGATCCCTGAGGGTGGCGCCAATACCGCAGTCGGCGTTTACAAGACAACCAAGAGAATTGGTTCATCGTTCAGCACGCTGAAACCGACTCGTGTGATAGCACTGCAAGGTCCATGGCGCGCCAAGCAGAGCGTAGTGCTCGCTGCTAGTCCACAACCTGTTTTGCCAGGCGGATTCCAACTGCCTGGTCTGGGTGGTGGCGGAATGAAAGCTCAATTGCAATCAACAACACCCGATGGAAAACCCGATCTAAAGAAGATTCAAAACCTTGGATTGATGACTGCCTTCGGTTTCGTAGCGGTTGGCGTTGTCATCTTCTTGTTCTTCTTGAAGTTGTTCGGACCATCGGGTTGGATGAATATCTGGGAGAAGCAAAAATACATTCCATCTCAGTTCCGTCCGGAACACATGAAGATGGTTCGCGAATTTGCTAAGGGCTTAAAACCAGGTGGTACGCCGTTGGGACAGCGGGAGGAATGGCGCTGGTATAATGCCCTGTGGCAGCCGAAGTATCTTTCATTGCCGCCGGAAGTGCGGGAGCACAATCCGCACATGTTGTTCATCGGTGGCGGTGATAAAGGTAAGACGCGTTTGATGGCTTCCATGATCACGCACGACATCAAGTCCGAGGATCGTGCCGTCGTTATCATCGATTCTGATGGACAGCTCTGTGATTTGATCGTGACCTGGATTTCTTCTCAGCCAGACGGAGCTAAAATTGCTAAGCGCGTTGTCCTAGTCGACCCAACCTATAAAGCTGGATCGCTTTCATACAACCCGCTCGAAATGCCGGCTGACGGTGATTTGCAGGCAGCATCGTCAGCAATCGTTCACGGTTTTAAAGCGATCTACACCGAGCCACCTGGCGCGCAAAGTCAGTGGAATGCGCAGACAGCGAACATTCTGAGAAACGCCGCACTGCTGCTGATGGCCAACGGAAAGACACTGACAGACCTTCCAAACCTGCTTCAAGACAACGACTTCCGTGACATCATGTTGGAATCGATTGAACGCAGAAAGCAAGACCGAACCGAGTACATCACAATTCTAGAGACGTGGAATTCGTATAAGAAACTTGCTCGTACGGATCAGTGGATCAACTGGGTTGAACCGATCCTGAACAGAGTCGGTCCAATGTTGTCGGACGGAAGAATCAGACCGATTCTCACCAAGCCGGTCAGTGACTTGAAGCTGGGCGAGATCATCAGAGAAAAGAAAATTCTGATTGTTAAAGTTCCTCAAGGCGAATTGGATCAAAACGCCAACCTTCTTGGTAGTTTGATCGTAACTGGTCTGCAACAAGCTGCTATGGGAATGGCGAAAGCTAACGTCAATAGCAAGCACCCATGCGCCCTCTACCTCGATGAAATGGATAGTTTCATTGAGAAAGAAACCATTGAAAATATCACTGGAGAAACTCGTCGATATCAAATTGGTTTCACTGGTGCGATCAAAACGTTCCAGCATCTACCTGAAGATTATCGAAACCAACTCGTCATCAACATGGGCACCATGGCGATCTTCGCCTTGTCCAAGAAAGATGGTGACATGCTCGGTCCGCAAATGTTCCGTGTAGATGGTCGGAAAATTAAGCACCAAACCATTCAAAACTTCTTCAACCAGGTCAATACTTCGCCTCAATTCGAACTGATTATGGACGAAGAAAAACTCAACATCGACAGAATCGTCGGTCAAGAAATTCAGCAGTTCTTCTGTTATCGCGTTGGTACCGTAGCTGGTGTATTTAAGTTGAAAGCATTCGACTTCAAAGATATTTCAGAAAAGAAAGTAAACAGAAAACTTATCGAGAAGATGCACGCCATCACCGACAGTTTCTCTGGAGAGAAAAAGAAGTCCAAAGACCGAGATAAGGAAAAGGACGACGATAAGGCCAGTGCTTAATGAGTGAACAACGGACGCACGATGCCTCAGGCTTGCTCATCTGCCAGCACTGTGGAGTAGTTCTCAAAACTCGAAGTAAGAACTGCCGCGATTGTGGTGGTATCACTTCGAGCTATTCTCCAACAGTGATACCAGTGCTGGTGATCAATCGAAGACCCGCCACCGCGCCTCAACATTTGAAACCGGAGAACGATCCGTTGATCGTCGAGCGAGTAGTTGTTCGCTGCAAATTTAACGCGGCGATGACGCCCAAGCCGCAAGGGTTTCATGGCAGTCGAGCGTTTTTGAATGAAGGTGGTGGCGCGCCAACGGAAAAAACGAATGCTTTGTTCCCCCCTGAGCCTAATGCGCAAGTATCTCCACCTGGATCAATCACTCAGCCAGATGTCGTTTCACAGCCTGGCGGACCGGTCGAGAATCCTCTTCAAGGAAATGTACCAAATCCTGAGGGAAAAGTCCCCCGCGGTAATCTTCTTGAGGAAATTGGAACATTCACTGCTGCGACCGCAGGAGATGGACTCGCCCCATCGGCGGTGCCGTTCGATTCGCCGCCAAACAGCGAGAACCAATTTACAGATGCGTCGAAAACTCAGTCCGGACAGCACCTTCCCGTCCAGGATTCCGCATCATTTCAATCAGATCGAAAACCGCCGTTAGCGCCGAGCTCTAACCCACTGGCAGCGGAGGGTGGGAAAGTCATTCGACAGGCCCATCCATCGTATATGGTGGCCGACAGTTTCTTGTTAGTGGTTCAGGACACCGACGGTCAGACTATCAGCGTCACGCAGACAGTTGAAGGACCAGAGCAGTCGCCGGTTTTCGGGCTGTTGCCGGCACCAAGTACTTTCAATCTAGCGGCATCGCAGGTGATGCCGGATTGTTCTGTTTCATTGTCAGGATATGAGTTGTCGTTCCACGATGCTAATAAAGAAGAAGAATTCTCCACGGCACCTGATGTGGATTTGTCGGTCAACATAGACAGCCGCTTAGCGTTTGAAGAAGGGCTCAGTCGCGTCGCGGCTCTGCGACTTCAAGGGGCATTGGGACAAACTGGCGTTCTTGGATTTGAAAACCCGTCCAGTAGCGACGACATAAGGAAAAAATTTACCCGCAAGTCTAACGATGCCGAAGAAGTTTCCGAGATGATTACTGCAGAGGACACAGCCGTTGAACCTCCGAAAATCAAAGAACGTTCTGTGTTTAAACCTAAGAGAGTTACTGACGTGGAACTCCCTAATAAGGTCGATTCCATCGGTGATATTAAACCGCTGAAACCAAAGGGAAATCCACTGGCGATGGTTGGTGCGGTTGTCGGCGCTGTAGTGGTCTTAGGCGTCATGGGCTTTGTGGGCGCACAGAAACTTGGTTTTCTCGGTGCTGAATCAGGCGGTTCGGCGTTCAATGCCACCGCTAGTGGTTCACTTCCAAAACAATGGCATCTAGTCCTCACTAGACAACTAGATGTTCAAACAATTTTTCAGGATTTTGAACTTAATGTAAACCAGTCAGGCTCTGTCATCTCCGGTGAGGGACGGGACGCCATTGGTGACTATTCGATGACCGGTGAGATCAAAGACAATAAATTGTCGATGCAGAAAGAATATCTTACAGCCGGTTATATCTGGCCGATTATGTTTAGCGGACAGGTCGTGCAAGCTCAGGACGGTTCGTTTGCCTCCGGTACTTATGTTTGGCGAAAGTCCGATCATGAGCGCGTTCAAGGCGAATGGCATGCGACGCTTCCTCAGCCAACAAATACCGCACCGGCTACGAACCCGATGCAAACGCCTACGGGAAATTCGATGGCGCCACCGAATACGATGCAGCCACCACAACCAGTTTCCGTTCCGCCGGTATCGCAATGGAATTTTGAACCTGGAATTTTAGACAGAATTTCGATGTGGTTCGGTGAAAAGTTTTCCACCCCCTGGTTTACAAAAGTCGCATGGGTTTCCTTCGGCTCTCTTGTCACCCTTGGTGGACTCTTCTATTTGATCTTTCATAATCTGTTTTCGCCGCACGGGAAACTCAATCGTCTGGAAAAGGAAAAATACATTCCATCGCAATTTCGTCGTGAGCATGCCAAAACGCTCAAAGATATGTCACGCCGATTGAGACCGGGTGGTCTGCCTCTTGGGCAACGCCTCGAGTGGCGATGGTGGAAATTCTGGACGTCCAAAAATTTGAGTTTTACGCCTGAGCTGCGCGAAGATAATCCTAACTTGCTTCTGCTGGGCGCCAGCGGTCGCGGCAAGACGAGACTGATGGCGAATATGATTACTCACGATATCGCCGCCAACGATCGCGCCGTCGTCATCGTCGATTCGGATGGAACTTTATCTGAGCTGATTATTGATTGGATGTCATCTCAACCTGACAAAAGTGCTTTGTTGAAACGAACAATTGCAATCGATCCTACACGTGATGGCGCAAGCATCTCCTATAATCCGCTCCAGACGCCGGAACCCGCGAACATGCAAACTGCAGCTTCTGCATTAGTTCACGGTTTTAAAGCAATTTATGCAGAGCCACCAGGCAGTCAGACGTCATGGAACGCTCAGACGGCCAATATCTTGCGTAACTCAGCGGTTTTGCTCATGGCGAATCAGCGCACTCTCGTCGATCTACCTGCGTTACTTCAGGACAACGATTTCCGCGACATCATGCTCGAGCGCGTTGAGCGACTCAAAGATCAACGCACTGAATATGTCACTTTGCTTGAGGCTTGGGCGCAATATAAGAAGTTGGCTCGCACGGATCAGTGGATCAATTGGGTCGAGCCGATTTTGAATCGCGTCAGTCCGGTCTTGAGCGATCCTAGGATCAGACCGATTCTGACTGCGCCTGATGGACAATTATCGTTGGAGCAAGTGGTTCAGGAAAAGAAAATTCTGATAGTCAAACTGCCACAAGGCGAACTCGATCAAAATGCTAGTCTGCTTGGAAGCCTTATAGTCACAGGTGTTCAGCAAGCAGCAATCACTTTGAAACGCAAGAAAAAGAATTTCAGTCGAAGAGTTTCAATGTACCTCGATGATCTCGACACTTTTGTTGAACAGGATACTTTGGAAAACCTTGCTCAGGAATTTCGCCGATACCAGATCAGCGTGACGGGATCGCTGAAGACATTGCAGCATTTGCAGGAGGACTATCGAAACAAGCTTGTCGTCAACATCCACACATATTGTGTTTTTTCTCTAGCCAAGAAAGACGCTGACATCCTCGGCGGCCAAATGTTTCGCGTGGATGGCCGTAAGGTGAAAACCACGACTCTGCAAAATGTTGTCAATCCGATAAACAGTGTGCCGAACTTCGAACTCATAATGGATGAGGAAAAACTGAACGTCGACAGATTGGTCGGTCAGGCCAAGCAGACTTTCTTTTGTTATTCGTTCGGCAGCGTCGCTTCCGTTTTTCAGCTCAGAGCGGAGGCGTTTCCTCGGAATGATAGGCTCAAACCTGATGAGAAGCTGGCTGAGATGATTTACACTATCAATTCCGGCAGTCGGAGAAAAGCGATCGACAAGTCAAATGAACCAGCGTCAGAGTCGCGCCAGACCAGGGCATCAATGTTATCAGTCGCCGAGGCGGATGAAGACGAACCAGAGCCGCGTGACAGATTGAACTTCGACTTACGGCGGGCATATTACTGACCGGACGTAAGTTTGACCAAGTGCCGTGTATAGTTAGAAGTGTGCTGTCAATCCACCTTCTTACATCTCTCGAACAGCAACAGGAACCTCATGGTGACGACACCTAGTAATCGAAATATTTGGGAAGAGAAAATCGCCGACCTCCGGCGGTATGATCTCGACGACCTGGACACCCGCCCTTTTGATGGGGCGCAGCTGCATTCTTGGCCGATTCCAGATCTGACATTTGTTCGAATCGATGGTGTGCTGCGTTCTTGGGATATCGAGCGCGAAAAAAATCAACAGCAACAACAGCCGCAACAGGACCAGGACCCGAGTAAGCCACCCAAGCGCATGTATTTGATGGAAGATGCGTTGACTGGTTTGCACAGTCAGAAAGCTAATTTGTCGTTTTTAGTGTTGGGTAACAAGGTTGGCGTAAACTACTACATGGGCGTGTCTCTGCCGGCTGACGTGGCGAGCAATGCCGAGGGCGAAGCCAATATGGTTTCTTACCAGAGTTTACGTTCCATTTTGCACAGCGTGTACAACGGCGTAGATATACATGGTGAGCCGTTTACAACAGATCAGATGAAACGCATGGTTGATCCGCTGGCAGTTCACACAGGAATTGTTACTGGTATTCCAGCCTTGAAATCCACCGCTGGCGATACCATGGAGTCGGAACAAATCGAACGTCTGGCAAACGGTCTGCAAGGGCATGACTTCGGCTTTCTAGTGCTTGCCATTCCTATTCCAAACCAGAAAGTAAACAAAGAAGAATTTGCGGTCGTCGATCAGATTCAACGTGCGCAGGAAAATGAAGATCCTGAGAAGAAGCGAAGAATCAAATACTACCTGGAACTCCAAGATGCTTATCTCAAGCATGTTCAGCTAGGCATCGCCGTCGGGCACTGGTTGACTTGCGTCTACTTCTTTGCACCGGATCGTTCTGTTTTCGTCAGACTTCAATCGTTGATTCGGGCGACATACGTCGATGAAACCAGTCGTCCGACTCCGTTGCGCACACACGAGATCAAGGGGCTGCAGCCGCACGTTCAATCGTTTGGTTTGCTAAGAAATAAACGAAACGATGAAATCTTCCAGGAACTACTGGAATACAAATTCCTTTCTCCCTTGAACTCGCGGATGTTGTCCGCTTTCGTGCACTTGCCGAAGCGAGAGATGTCGGGTTTTCGAATACGACGCTCTGCTGAATTTTCTCTTTGTCCGATTCCGCCGAAGGATCCGACAAGGGTAATCGCTATTGGGAATATTTTGGACCGTGGCATGGATACAGGTAATTTGTATTACCTGGACGTCGACGCCATGCAAAAACACACGATTGTCTGTGGTGTTACAGGTGGTGGTAAGACAAATACCTGTTTCTATTTGCTCGGTCAATTGTGGAACTTCAAGATTCCGTTCATGGTAATCGAACCGGCGAAGTCTGAATATCGGCACATGATGCTGATGTCGGAGCAGTTCAAAGGTGTCGGACAGGCGTTCTCCCTGGGCGATGAAACTGTTTCACCTTTCCGTTTGAACCCATTTGAAATTATGCGAGGGGTGAAAGTTCAGACTCACCTTGATGCGTTGAAATCCGTATTCAACGCCAGTTTCGAGATGTACTCACCGATGCCGCAGGTGCTTGAAAAAGCACTGAACGAAATTTACAACGTCCGCGGATGGGACCTGGTTAACAACAAGAACCGCCGTCTGCCGCCTGGCATTGACGCTGGCGACCCGGATTGTCCGCCGGAAATCTATCCGACGATGAAAGATTTGTATGAAATCATCGACCCGGTTGTAGAGAGTTTCGGATATTCTGAAAGAATCGGTCCCGACGTACAAGCCGCTCTGAAAGCCCGTATCGGTTCACTGCTGATCGGTGGTAAAGGGCAGATGCTCAATACTCGACGTTCGATTCCAGCAGAAGCGTTGTTCAAACGACCTACTGTTATCGAACTGAAGATGGTTTCCGAAGATAGTGAAAAGTCGTTCCTCATGGGGATGTTGCTCGTATTCCTGTATGAATACCGAGAAGCCGGCGGTCCACACGACAGCTTACAGCACATCATGTTGATCGAAGAGGCTCACCGACTGCTGAAAAACGTCCCCACAGGACAGAGCGGAGAGAGCGCCAACCCGGCAGGTAAGGCGGTTGAATTCTTCACTAACATGCTTGCTGAAATTCGTTCTTATGGTCAGGGATTCATCATCGCCGACCAAATCCCGAACAAGTTGGCGCCGGAAGCGCTTAAAAACACGAACTTGAAGGTCATGCACCGGATCGTCGCAGTCGATGACCGCGACTCCATGGGTGGTGCCATGAACTTGGATGATATTCAGAAGCGCCACGTGACCGCCCTTGGACAGGGGCGTGCCATCGTGTATGCCGAGAAGATGGAACAGCCATTTCACCTTGCCATCATGTTCGATAAGACGAAAGAAGTTCCGCCTCCGCGAACGCCGGAAGAATCCGACGAAGTCGTAAGACAGGCTATGAAACCTCTGGACATCGTCGGTAAGTTCGACCGCCACCTTGGTTGCCGCTTCTGCTTGCACCGTTGCGATTCGACAATCCTGGATACCGCGTCACCGGTCGCTGATGATGTTCTCTTCCGCCAGGTCTATAACCGGTACATTCTGTCGACGCTCAAAGATTTGACGCAGTTGGTTCACTTCCGTGCTCAAATCATTCATGAAATTCAACGGGTTATCGGGGGGCGAGCCCGAACTGGAAACATCACGGGTATCACCTGGTGTGTGCTGACCCAGGCGACCGAACGATACTTTGAACGTAAGGGTGAAGAGAACTATTGGTTCTACGACCAGGTCAGAGAACAGCACATGCGCTGGCTGAATCTTTTGCGCCCTGCGTTTCAACCGACTGAAGTAAACAGAAAACTCGATATCAACGTTTTGCGCCAATGGCGCGACGACTTTATCGAGTTGCACAAACGCGATCAAGGTCCGCTTCCGACCTGTGGTCCTTGTACTTCTAAGTGTCTTTATCGATTCGAAGTTTCAGAAGTTGTTCGTGATCCTAAAATCAAGTTCGACTTCAACTCATCCATCAACAGAAAAGATACTCCTGCATCCGACTCCGCAGCCTGGTTTTGCCGATTGCTCACCGAGCGACTGGTCAGTCAGGGTGACGTCGACCTGGCTTATTGTCTTGCCGCACACTTGATCAAAGATCAGCAGCTTTCCACCGACGCGCAGCTCGTGCTTTTGCACAAGGTGCGAACTGCACTGGAAAACTTCCAGAAAGAAGCAGAAGAAGGCGAAGGCGGCGGACAATCCGGTTAGCCCGCTCCTCTTATGAAATGAATACGCTATGAGCTCTCCAGACGACGATCAAAAATTAAACCAACCTAATTCCGATGCTTTGATGCGCGAAGCAACTGGCACAAACAGCGCGTTTGGAACGGGCTTCTCTGGCTCTTCTGGAACAGGACACTCGGGCGGCGGACCGGCGAGCGGCACTTCTGAAACCGGTACCCCCGGTGGTATCAATGAAGATTTTATCGAGTCACAGAGTTTTGTTGATGAATTGAACGTGCAGGATTTGAACTATCCGCTCAGGGACAGCCGTGGACGCCAGTTTTCAGCTGCTGGTCGTAGCGCGCCGGTTGCCGAATTTACCGATGAGTTTCTTGTATTGCATCCACCGCAAATGCCGTATCAAGATGCCGATTATGGCCCCAGCGAAGAAATCGTTCTGATGATGGATGACACCGGCGTGCTGGTTGATGAGACTGGCGAACGCAAGCGAATCTCAGGCGCGAAGTTCGAAGGACGGGCTTTGTTTTACTTCTGGGAACAGCGGCCGGGCACGCTCAAGCATTACGCCGTTTTCTTCGATGATGAGCAAAAGCATCACTATCTAACGGTCGAAGGCGAGCGCGTCACCACTGACATCATTTACAAGCTGAGAAATATGACGCACGACGGTGAACTCACTCGATTTAAAGAGTTGCAGCCCGACTGACGTTTGCTTGTTGGGAACTTACCAAACCGATTTAACCACTGAGTTTGTCTAACGACTATGCCGATATCTTTTTGCCAGCCAGGAATTTCTCGATATACGATTTCCAATTTTTCGTGAAGTCATTTTGAACCATGGCTTCCAGTGCGGCGCACGGCAGGTCCATTCTCATCGACTTCGGTTTGCCATTCAGGCTGAATACGTGGCGTACTGAACGTTGTGTGCCGAGTTCGTAGGCGATTACTGCCACCCACTCATTGTCTTTGCGGGTTTCCAGTTGAAGTCTTGTTGTTTTTTGATTGGTCGTGGTACTCACTGTTTCAAGTTGAACCAATCTGCAGTTCTCGCTGAGATCTTCAACGATTCTTTGAACCTGGACGTGGTCACCTGTTTCGCTTAATGGATCGCCAGTTTTGACACCACCGGTGGAGTATCCACCACTCGGTGGGGACGACACCGGCGACGATAGTGGCGTCGATGCCGCCTTCTTATTGTCGCGATCGTGCAAGTAAGAAATTCCGTCAATCAATTGTTGAGAAGCGCTGATTTCCGATGGAATTGGTTGTCTAGGAGGAATCGCGACCGTGTCGTTTTCGTCCGGTAGCTTCGCAGTGATGACGTCTTTGGAGGATGGTCTCGATGACGCGACCGGAGTGAGGTCTTGAGTCGCTTCAAGTTGCGAACCAGCGGAGCTGATGCGGCGTTCCACGCGGACGGTTTGCTCGTCTTCTGTAGTTGGCACGCCATTGCTTTCTGCGGTCCGTGGGACGAATACGGTGCGATCTTCTTCTTCGGTTGTCGGAACTCCGTTGTCTGCTGCAACTTTTGCTACGAAGACAGTGCGATCGTCCTCAGTTGTGGATACTCCGTTATCTTCAGCCGTGCGTGCAACGAACACCGTGCGATCGGCTTCCTCAGTTGTTTCGACTCCGCCGAGTGAGATATATGGCTTATCTTCGCCAGTCTTGACGCTGTCTTTTTCATCCCTTGCTTTGATCGATACTTGTGGCAGTTCGATAACTTTCAAATCATCGGCGGTGTCAGTGAGCGAATTGGCTTTTTTGTCAGCAATGAGTTCTGACGTTGGCAGAATCGCTTCTTGATCGTCAGTTTTGACGCCACTCTTGCGGGGCGAGTCAGTGATTGGTTCATCCTGTTTCGTATCAATTCCGGCTTTCGCTTTTGCGGTTTTGTCGATTACTGTGAGAACGGTTCTGACTGGCCGCGATTGAACTGGTGGGAAGATAAATCCACAGCTCGGGCAAATCGCGACGCCAACAGGAGCCTGACGCTTGCAATCTCCGCACTTCTTGGATGTTCTGGTCGAATCCGGACCGGTTCTGGAGGAATCCGTGATCCATGTTGAAATCGGGTTGGTGAGCACGCCGATCTTCTTGCGGAAATCAGCAATTTCCTGTTTGTTTGGCATCTCGAGTTTTGAACCACGCTTCAAAACTGCTGTTGGAATGCCGTGGCTATCGACTGTTGTTGGAAGATCATTCTTCTCTGCAAGTAGACGCCAGAGGCTGACATCATTTAGGAGAGGATGCTTCATCGCGATAGATCTGAGCGAATCTCCCAGTCTGACGTTGTACTGATTGATCGAATCACCTGAGCGGGCGCCGATTACACCGAGCACTGACTCGACATTCTTACGGCGTTCGTCGAGTTCAGCCTTCTCTTCTGCACTCATCGCGTCGCTCGAGACGTCTGCAACTTTCTGACCGGCTTGCATATACTTGCCGCGGTTAACATACTCGCGTGCCTGACGTGGGCTCGGCAAGGTCAAAACAGTTCCTGGTTTAACTGTGTAGACGAGCTTGCCGTCAACCTTCACAGCTGTGATTCTAGGTTTGTTCAAATCGTAGATCAAATGCGCCACGCGAGGATCTTTGAACATCTTCTTCGCGATCGATTCGAGTGTGTCGTCGTAGCGGACGGTATATTTGACTTGACGTGTGTCTTGAGCGACGAACTCTTCGATTTTTCTTTGTTGCTCAAGCAGCTTCCGCACGCGTTCCATCTCGTCTCTGCGTGAAGTCGCAATGACTGCTTGCATTGTGTCTGCAAGTTTTTTGATTTCTTCTTTGCGTTTTTTGAGGCGTTCTTCTTCCTCGCGCCGATGATCGTCGTCGTCTTTGAGCACTTTCTTGTGTTCGTCGTCTGCAACGCTGTCGACATCACCGTTTCTCGATGACACGTCGGCTGCGGCATTATCTTGTGAGAACGCGCCATTACTACGGGCGGCATTGACGAGCTCCTCTAGACGAGACTCGATGTTGTCGTGAATTCTGGTGATTTCGTCGCTCAATAAATCGACGAGATTTCTAGTGCCAACTTCAGGACTGGCTTTGCCACCAAATTCGGTGGTATCAATTCTGGTACCGTCAATTTGAGCAGGATCGAAATTGCCAGCATCGGAATTGTTATTGTTGAAGTCAACAAACACTGGAGCTGCGGCTTCACTGAGCGGAATCTCTAGCGACATGTCGCTGCCAATTCCATGTCCGGCTTGAAGTCCGTTATGTTTCGAGTGCTGACCAAGTTGATGTATCGGTTGATCCTGCATCGGATCGAACGTACCGATCGGAAGTCCTGTCTGCGGATCGAGCAGCATGCCTGTTTCCGGATCATAAGGTAGACCGGAAATTGGATCGATTGGCAATCCCGCGACTGGGTTTGTTTGATCCAAAACTACAGATTGATCGACTGGCTGACCGACGCCTGGAACTCCATCTAATGGCGCTGAAATGACTCCGTCAGTTGTTGGAATCGAGTCGCTTGGAACCGTCTCTGCAGGCTGAGGAACGAAGTCGATAGTCGGATTGATCGGACCTTGTAGTGGTGTCGGTTCAGGAGTGATGGCACCGTCAGTAGTGTCGGTTGGCACATCGAATGACAGTGGTGCTGAAACCAGATCGCCTGCGATGGATGGTGTCGTTCCCAGTGGAGCGATTGTCGAGGAGTTGAGGGATTGGAACTCTGCTGTCGCTTCTGAGGAACTGTAAACGGTATCGTTATTGACTGCGGTCGGGTCGATAATTTTGTCGTTGACATCATATATGAAGGCGTGACCAGTTTCTTGATCGACCGTGATACGACCGTCGACTTTAGTGAGCTGTCCTTCGGCATCAAGGATGGTGACAGTGTTGTCTGCTGAGGTCCATGCGGAAACGCCGTCACCGAATGATACCAACACGGTACCGTCAGGCATCTCTGTTACGCGTGAACTATCCACGTCATATTGTGATGTTTGTGAGTAGTCGTTGTCTGTCGTAATTTGCTGCGTCCATGAATCGCTTGCAGTTTGATCAACGGAGAAGTCTTGCGTCGTTTGAGCAAGTTCTTGTTCGCGGATTGCCTGGTCGAATATGGCTTGATCGCGAGCTGATTGCTGTTCTTGTTCGCGGATTGCCTGGTCGAATATCGCCTGGTCGCGAGCGGCTTGAGCTGTCTGTTCAATGACTGCATCTCGAGTCGCTTGATCTCGGATTTCCTGCTGACGAAGCTCATCTTGTGCGAACTGATCTTTAGTTGCCTGATTCCAATCTGCTTGTTTCCACGATTCTTGTTCAAGTGCGATTTGGTCGCGGGCAGCTTGATCTCGAGCCGCTTGTTCTCTTGCTTCTTGCGCTTGGGCTTGTTCTTGAGCGATTTGCTCTTGCGTTTTCGCCGTTGGATCTTGAGGGGGCTCCTGCGCGGTCGGGTCCTGGACTGTTGGAGCTTGAGCGGTTGGATCTTGAACTGTCGGATCTTGTGCTGTCGGATCTTGCGATGTCGACGGATCTTGAGTTGCTGTTGCTGCTGAAGGATCTTGAGCCGCTGTTGGATCTTGCGATGGAACTGAAACCGTTGGATTTTGGGTTGATGAAGTTGGGTCTTGTGATGGATCTTGTGCGGACTGATCTTTGGAGGTTCCAGTTGCAGTCGTTGCGGTCGAGACTGTTCCGGTCTGAGCATTAGCTGTTGTTGTAGCTGTCGGATCGGTTTGAGCCGCTGTTGGAGTAGAAGTCGTGGTAGCAGTGCCGGAACCGCCGGTGGTGCCGGTTGCTGTGGTGGCTGGAGCTGGTTGCTGGTTCCCTGCGGATCCAGAACCAGGATTTGAACCGTGCGACGAAGGGCTGGCGTGTTGTCTCTGTGCTTGCTGTGGCGCTCCAGTTGTTTGATTTTGCGACGCCGGTTTGCTCTGTGTATTGGCTGGTAGTTCGCTAACTGTACTTGTTGCGTGATTCGTGATGACTGTTTGTGTGCGGTTAGCGGCGGCATTTGCATGTGCCGAGGCATTCTCCGTGACGTCCTGCGCTGCGGCCTTCGAATCTAGCTGAGTCGCCGCGCCCTGCGAGTTGGTAGCGACCGGTTGACTGTGAGCTGTTACGTTTGGACTAGAGGTGCTCGTTGCTGGTTGGGAAACTGCATGATGTTGGGTTGTTTGAGTGTTCGAATTGAGCGGATCCGAGTTGGTCGCGCTTGATTTATCCGGATCTGCAGCAGTCGCGGGAGCAGCTGCTGAGGAAGCTGCTGAATTGTTGTCGCGATCCTCGTTGTTACTGGCGCTGACTGGAATAGTGGTATTGCTGGTGGTGTGCTCTGACGTTGACTGATGCTGAGTTGCAGCGGTCGTCGGTTCACTTGCTGGTTTTGCTTGATGGGCTGGCGGCTCGGCCTGTGTAGAAGTCGGCTGTGGGTGCGATGATTGAGTAGTTATGGAAACCGTAGGCAGCGTGTATTGAACTGGCTCTGAAGTTGGAGCCGTGGCCGTTTGTGGTGCGGGAGTAATTGAAACCGTCTGACTGGACGTTGAATTAGAACTTGACGAGTTCGAGTAATTCGACGTTGTCGCTGGAATCGGATCGGTGTTGGATGTGGTGCTTGATGGTTGAGACGAATAGGTAGGACTCGAATAAGTCGTTGGCTGGGTATTCGAATAGGTTGATTGAACAGCAGGAGCGGAGCTCAGGGTGACTGTGCCAGGATCTACGGAAGGTCTAGGTTGCTGACTGACGCTCGGCGAGGATTGTTGCAAACTGAAGTTGCTCAGCATCGTCGAGATCAGAGCGGCGGTGGCAGCCTGGTTTGGATCAATATTGATCGAACCGTTGGCGGCTGAATTAGGTAAATGCGTGCCAGCTGCTGTAGTTCCGGCTGTGTTTGCGGTCGCTGGTGTGATGGAACCATTGTTCGGATCGACAGCGGCTGTTTGTGATGTGGCGCTCGTTCCGGTATGGGCTGCGGCACCCGTCGTTCCTGTTGCGACGACTGAAGCGTTTGGATCGGCTGCAGGAAGTTGAACTGATGGAGAACCCTGAGGGGTCGCGCCAGCTGAACCTGTCGGTGCAGTAGTGGGCCCCGGCGTAACAGCTGGCGTAACAGCTGGACCGGGCGTGCCGGCGGTTCCTGATAAACCGGTCGTACCTGTCGTACCCGTCGTACCAGCGGTCCCGGTGGTCGATGTGACTGGCAGTGTTCCTGTCTGTCCAGGCATCTGACTTGTTGTATTGCTCGGATCCGTTTGACCTTTTGGCAGTGTCGTTCCTGGATCGCTGGTACCGGTGGTGGTGCCAGTTGCAGTTCCAGCTCCAGCTGGATGAGTTCCAGTTTGTCCTGTTGGTAACTGCGTTCCAGTTTGACCCGGCTCTGTCGTGCCAGGCGTGGTACCGTTATTGGTACCATTAGTGGCGCCAGTTCCAGTTTGACCGGTCGGAAGTTGACCTGTCGGATTTTGAGCAGGCTCGGTGCCAGTCGGTGTAGTTGTGGTCTGTCCTGAAGGACTGGTGTTTGTCTGTCCTTGACCGGTTGTTGGAAGTTGGTTCGTGGTTCCGGTGTTTGGATCGCTTGGTTTCGGAAGATTCGGATCAGTGGTCGTTGTCCCTTGACCTTGACCGGTCGTTGGAACTTGAGTCGCTCCGGTCGGCGGTGTCTGACCTGCTGGTGTGTTTGCAGGGCTCTGTCCCGCTGGAACCTGTGCAGGTTCTTGAGTCGGCGTCGTTTGTCCGTTCGTTGTAGTGGATTGACCCGGTGTTGTCTGACCCTGGGTTCCAGGCACCGTTGGAGCCGTTCCGTTGTTTGGATCGGCAGGTTTTGGAAGATTAGGATCGGAACCGCTCGTCGGAGTTTGCTGCCCAGCTGGCGGTGTTTGACCAGCCGGAGCGGTCTGACCTGCTGGGACCGTTTGACCGGCGGGCGGAGTGCCCGGAAGGGTTTGACCCGTAGGAGGTTCTTGAGCTGTGGTGCCAGGCGGGTTAGGTGTGGTACCGGTAGTTGTCGGAGTAGTTGGTGCCGTAGCCGAGCCGCTTTGCGGATCAGTTGAAACAGGCTTTTGGAGCGGATCCGGTGTTGGGGAGCCGGTTTGTGAAGCTGGAGTAGTTTGACCAGCCTGACCAGTCTGTGCAGGAGTGACAGGAGGATTTTGTCCAGCCGGCTGGGCTTGACCTGAAGGAGGCTCTTGACCGACAGTGCCGCTAGGGTTCTGCGAGGTGCCTGGAGTCGTTGGAGTGGTCCCGCCTGCGGGGGCGGTGACAACTGGACCGTTGTGGGGATCAGTTGAACCTTGCTTTTGTAGCGGATCTTGAGGTGTGGTGCCAGTTTGTGTGGCTGGAGCTGGAGGATTTTGACCAGGTTGTACTGGAGCTTGACCAGCAGAAACAGCCTGTCCGGCAGGTGGTTCCTGAGTCGTAGTACTCGCAGGATTCGGCGTCGTAGCAGGAGTGGTCGGAGTTGTTCCACCGGCAGTTGGTGCTGTGACGACCGGACCGCTTTGTGGATCTGGCGAACCTTGTTTTAGGAGTGGATCTGGTGCTGTTCCGTTGCCAGTTGCTGGTGTCTGAGGATTCTGAGCAGGAGCTGGTGTGGACGTGCTGCCTGGAGCCACTGGAGCGGCGGGAGCGGCAGGTTCACTTGACGGAGGAGGCGTCTGAGGTGTGGTAGTGGTGCCCGCGGTGCCAGCTGCTGGTGCGGTTCCCGGTGGCACTAATGGAGCCGGAGTGGCAGCGTCGATGTTCCCAGTTTTGACCTCGGAAGACATCTTCTCGCCAGGTGCCGTTATCTTTCCGGTTGCCGTATCGCGGTTCAATGTGCCATCCGTTGTCACACCTATCGGCGCTTGACCTGCTGCTGGTGATGCTTCCACTGGGCGGTCGCTCGACACAGGTGGAGCGCCAACTACTGGCGTCGCAGGTTCATTTTGCTTGCCGTCACTGCTGGTGGTATCAGTCTTTTGATCCTTGGCGGTCGAATCTAGCTTAGGATCTATCTTGCCTGTAATGTCGCTAGCGTCAGCTTTTGCGCCATCTTGTTTGGTTTCTCCTACCTTGATAGGATTGCCAGCCGCGTCTCTTGCGACTGTCACTGGAGAATCTGGAGCACCAGTCGAAGGTTTACTTGCATCTCCCGGTTTGCCTGTTTCACCTGGTTTTGCTATTTCGCCAGGTTTTGCTGGTGCCGTGGTTCCTTCTGGTTTCGTACCAGAGACAACCGACGTTCCCTTATCCAGCCCTGAAACAATGTTACCAGCCGCGTCTCTAACTTCAACTTTTCCAGTCTTCGGATCGATTGTCTCGGTCCGTCCGGGGGTGGAGGCTGCATCATGTTTCGATGGAGCTTGGTCTCCTGGAGCGGCTGGAGCGACGACCTTTCCGTCTGGATCGATAGCACCATCTGTAGTGCGATCACCTGAGGTCAACTTATCGCCTGTCTTCTGTCCAGGCAGAGGTTTTACTTCACCAGGTGTGGCAGGCGATCCATCGGCTTTCACTCCGCCCGCAGTGTCACGACCGACAACATTGCCGTCAGGCTTTTTGCCTTCTACCGGCTTCTCATCAGGTCTATCGGCAGGTTTATTAGCTGGCTTCTCACCTACTGGCGGCTTAGCATCTCTCTGTGCTTTCTGTCTATCAAGTAATTCTTGACGTTGCTTTTCAAGCCTCGTTTCTAGTTCTTTCCGCTGTTCCTTGATATCTCTTTCTAATTTTTCGCGTTGTTCTCTCTGGTCTTTCTCGAGTTTCTCGCGTTGTTCCCTGCGCGCTTGCTCGTCTTTCTGAGTTTTTAGATCGCGGTCTAGTTTTTCGCGTTGCTCTCTTTGATCACGCTCTAGTTTCTCGCGCTGTTCGACTTCGCGTTGTTCTCGTTCATAGCGTTCTTGCTTTTGTTTTTGATCGAGTTCGTCCCGTTCCTTCTTCTCAAGTCTCTCTTGATCGCGCTGTTTAAGATTCTCGGTTTCTTTTTGAACTCGTTTCTCTTCGAGCGGATCGCGCTTCACCGTCTCGAAATTGTCTTTCCGAGACGAAACAGCGTCTTCTCTGGATCGTTCTGCTTCATTCTTTAAACTAGTCGCTCGGTCTGCTTCTTGCTGTGCTCTAATTGCTTGTCTCTGCGACTCTAGGTCTGCATTGCTGAGTGAGCGGCTCGGCCCCTCAGGAATTCTCGCGTTGACGTTGTTCTCTTGGACATGGTTTTTCTTGTATTGATTCTCTGGCGCTACGCGGTCGGTGGATACCTTGACAGTGCCAGAATTGATAGCGGCGCTTATCTCTTCACTGAGCGCCTTGGCTTTGGCTGCGTTCACATTATGCTGCTCGAGCAGACCGGCAACTTTACTAGGATTACCGTATGCTTGAAGTGCGATTTCAGCACTAACTCGTTTATCAACTCCGTTGCCTTCCAATCCATCGCGGATGGCATTGAAGCTGCGCATCTCTTTGTTGATTGAGTTTTCGAGAGCATTCGCGGCTGGAGTTTTAATTCCGTAAGTGGCAAGGATCTCCGCTGCATGACTCGGATCTTCTTTGATCTTCGCAGTTGCTTCCTTAATCTGCTCACTGGTCAGTCCAGAGTTCTTCAGTACGTCTGGAATAATAGTGTCTGCGGCCACCTTCAGGGCTTCTGAGTCGGATTTGATTTTTCCAGTAATCGCCTCGATCTCAGCAGGCTTTACTCCAGCTGCTGCAAGAATGTCATTAATTTTGTCAGGATGCTCATTGATCTTTTCCGTGAGCGCGTCTACTTTGTCAGCCGGCACGCCGTTCTTCAGAAGAGCAGATTTAATTATGTCATCGCTGGCGGTATCATTCGCCTTATCTAAATCCTTTACGATTTTCTCTGAAAGTGCTTTGGCCGTGTCATCACTGACGCCCTCAGCTTTTAGTAGATTTGCGGCATCTTTGGGATTTGCTGCGATTTTTTGGCTGAGGTCTTTGATAGTCGCATCGCTGAGAGGGGTTCCATCAGCCTTCGTTACACCTTTAAGATCCGCGGCCGCAACCTGTGCCTCTGCATGGTTAACGATTGTTGTGTTTACGTGTGATTCCGCAGGTTTCTCAAGTGTGCCTTCCGGTCCCATCGGCGGTCGACCTACACCACCTTCCGGGGTGCCGGGTTTTGTTCCAGGAACAGTTCCCTGAGCGGTTCCTGTACCTGTACCAGGACCAGCTCCGCTACCAGTTCCACTTCCTATACCAGTTCCACTTCCGGTCCCTGTGCCACTACCAGCGGTATTACCTGTTCCATTCGAGACAACGGCTCCTGTTTCAACACTGGAACTCTTGAGGTATTCCATTCCTCGATTCAGCTTACTGTCGAGTCTGGCATCGCCCATGTGGAACGCATTATCGCGTTGATACGGTCCGACTGCGCCGAGTTCACCAAGATTGTTGTAGAAGGTGTCGGTTTGAACATCTCGCCAGACGGAAACCTTTTCGAGACCCTCGAGTACCGCTCTAATTTGACCTTCATCTTTAATACCGGCTTCGGCCAGAATCTGTTCGGCTTTAGCGGGACTGCGTTTGATGTCGTCGGAAATTTGTTTGAGTTGTCCGGCTGAAAGATCGCTGTTTTTCAATTGTTGGTGGACAACTAGATCGATCGATCTGTTATCTGGAGGAATGAACTCGAGACTGTTTTTCGTGCCGTTGGGATGGTATACGTCAGCCTTGTTTCCGTTCTCTGCAAACACAGTCACGGTGCCGTCGCCCGCGATTTCTAACGAACCGGTATATGTGCCATTTTTACTCGAAGAAATTTGATCGGAATATGACGACTGTTGTAAAACTTCGCCATTGCGCATCCTGACTTCGACAGCACCCGACTTCCATGTAGTGGTTTCTTGAATATCTCCGCCTGGAGCGAAGATTGTTCTGGTCGAAAGTCCATCGGAACTGATGATGGTTTTCGACAGGTCAGGTTTTGTTATCTCGACGCTACCGTCTGGTTTCACAACGCGTACATTGCCGGGCTTAACATTGTCAGTCCACGTCTGAGCGCCATTGCTGCCAATCTCGACACTTGCTTTGATCTCAACACCAGGATTGGTGCTGGATTCCCAATTGCCGTTGGTGTTTTTAAAGAGCTTGTCATCGTTCTGACGTATGCCGGTTAGTTCACCATTTGCATTTCTGTTGAAGTAGGTTATTCGCCCCTCGGTATCCTGGTTCATCGTGACTTGGCCCCGGGCGTCACGTTCTAACCGAGTGTATTTGTTGTCACTGACGTTCCGAACTTCCCATTCGGTGCCATTGGAGGAAATCGCTCTGGATGTTTTGGAAACGTTGTCCCACATGAACGCCGTGTCGTTGTAAACCGACATTGATGTATAGGTGTTGCTGGTTTTAGCCCACTTACCATCGGCTCCCAGCTTGCTCTCTACAAACTTATCGCCCTCCTTTTCAACTTTGACGGATTCTTTCTTGCCATCTGTCGTGGTCGTCCGTACTACTCCAGTGAGTGCACCGTTCGTATAGGTATAGTCAACGACAGTTTTGCCGTCGGCAGATGTGGACTGTTTAGGATTGCCCGAGGCATCCGTTATTACTTTGGCGCCGTTATCCGAGAAGTGTTCACCGGTTCCATCTTTGTATTTGACTTCCACTTTTCCAGTGGCGCTGACTTTGATATCGGAGACATTGGCTGAATCTTTGGCGACATAAGAACCATCAGGTCTCACGAAACCAATCAGGCTTGGTGCTGTGCCGTCGCCATTCGACTTATATCGCAGACCAACACCGTCGGCCTGATACTTCAAGCTCTCGTTATTTGTAAATTCGACTTGTGGCTGACCTGTTACGGCATCGACGCCGATAGACTTAATACCTGAGCCTGCAAACGCTTTGTCTTCCGAAGACCTAATCGTTTTGCCGGATTTATCTGTTACGACAAAACTGCTAGGCGACTTGCTGTCGCCTTCGTAGTTGTATTTTGTGGTATTACCAGCGGTATCGATACTGCTGAGAGTACGTCCGTCTTTGACAATTTTGGAGGTGCCATTGGAAGCCAGGATTTCATCGCTTCCGTCGTTCAAATGTCTAGTGAGATTGCCATCAGCACTCTTGAATTTGTATTCGCCACCGGCAGTGGAAACTGAACCTTCCCACTTTGCGCCAGTTTTGGCTTCTATCCATGTGGTGTTGCCATTGAGGTCGACTGGTCCTGGCGTCCCGTCTTGATTCTTCGGGTCTTGTCGCACCCAGTTGCCTTCGGTGTTCATCAACTTGTAGGGGACGGTTTCGTTACCCTTATATTCGAACGTGAAGGTCGCGCCAGACGCATCAACTTTTTGAGTCATCCGACCCAGATTGTCAAAGTCCGTTCTGCTTCGGTCTTTGCCGATCGATAGCATCGTACCGGACTTCTGATCGATGATGTCGATTAACTTCGGATTGCCCTGCGCATCCGGATACATGATGCGAATTTTGCCATCTGAGACTTTGAAATCTTTGAGTGGCTCTGGTTTGTTTGCTTCGTAAATTGACTTACCGTCGGCATCAACGGCGATTTTTCCAGTTTTTGCATCAATCTTAGGACTGAAGGTGGTCATGGTGACCGCCATTGTTTCGACGTTGCGGTCCAGACGACTAAGTGGTATTCCGTTCTTGTCGCTTCTTAAGATTGAGGTAACCGTCGTCGGATTCTTTACATCTCCAAATGTATAGTCGGCTCTGACTCCGGTACTATCAGTGGTGCTTGTTAGAACCCTAACCTGATTACCATCCACTGTAATGTCTTTGAATTCTTGCGAAGCTCCGGTGCTAAACTGCTGAACCAATTTATCGCCATCGCGGTAAATGACACTGCGAGTGTCATTGGTCAATTCTTGCGGGATTTGGTTTGGTGGGAATGGCTCTCCGAGAGCGATCGCTCGTTCTTGATCGGTTTTCGGAGCCGCGATAATTTGATCTACTTGAATTACCTTGGAGTCAGGTTTCGCTCCAGGTCTCTGTTTCAATTGTTCTGCTGTCGGCATCGGGCGGCCAAAGGTCGCGTAGTCTTTTGCGACAACGGTTGTGCCGTCGGGATTGTCGACTCTAATTACTTGAAGCGGTTTTCCGGATTTAGCCGCTTCGGCATCAGTCGACGAATACTCGCGCACGGTCATGTCGGCATAAATTTCGAGCTTATGCGGTGGTTTACCAAGATCATCCATCGAGAGATAGCGATCGCCGAAACCATTAATTTTCAGATTGTCGCCGACCAGGGCGCCAGGCGGTCTGTCTGCGAGGTCTTTGTCAACTACGACGACTGGTTCTTTTTTCCCGTCGGCTCCAACATTGTAGCCTTCGAGCTTCACGAGGTTGCCGCCATCGTCGTACGTTAATTTGTAGTCGCTCTTGTTCGGAATCGTCCATTGCAAAGGCCTACCACCTTTGTCTGTGATGATGACCGTTCCGTCATTTTTTTCCAGTCTCGTCGTTCCGTCGACTTGGCTGATATTGACGTCGTTCGTTATCAGGTTGCGTCTGACGACGTCACCTGACTTCATGTCGATAGACACGTTCGTGAATGAATCACCGTTTGAAATTGTTTTCGAATGGTCTTTTGCTTCACGCGCGCTGAACTTACCAGTTTGTTGGTTGTACTGCCAGTAAGTATCGCCTTGGGTGAAGCCCAGAATTTCCTTCTTGCCGTCGGCGTTCTTGGTATAGTCAACGGAGATCGTCTCACCGCCAGCTTCTTTGCGGTAGGTTACGTCGCCGTCTACATCTCTACGGACGTAGGCACCATTGGTGAAATTCTGGTCCGAAGTTCCGTCGGAGTAGAGCTTGTGGACATCTCGTACCTTTTCTTTGGCTTTACCGTTGTCATCGGTTTCCGTCGTGTATGAGACTTTCGTCAGTGCACCATCGTCTCCGATGGAAATGCGACCAGTCCATTTTTCGCCGACTTTCTCGCTCAGCGTCCCATCCGGGTTCTTCTTGAACTCCTGCCAGACGTTATCTTTGCCAGCCTTAAAGACACCGGATTTGGTGTCGAGTTGCTGGCTGAGCACTGATCCATCTCGCGATGTTCTGGTGACTAGAGAGTATGCTTCGTTGACTTTGTCGCCATCGCGGGTGCCGACCGAGACTCTGGTCGTCCGCTCGCCTGAGCTATCCGGGTCCGAATACGTGGACGTAATTTCTGTTCCGTCCAGCTTTCTTACTGTTCGACTGTTGCCGTTTTCTATGACAAAGCTGTTATCGGGGTTGATGTAAACCTTGTCTGCTTCTAGCGACACGCTGACGCCGTTCGCGCCGCTGATCATGTCCCATTTTTGCTTGCCATTGGCGAGCTGTGTCATTTCCCAGCTGCCGGAAGAATTCTGAAATGCGTTGAGGACTACTTTGTCGCCTTGCTGCACGTAGCCATAGTCGGCTACAACCTTGCCGTCCTTGTCGAGTTCTTGGCGCATACGACCACCCTGATCGGTGATCATGGTGTCGCCCTTCACGCCGACCATCTCGCGCGAGCCATCTGGCTTTAGAGTGATCTTCGCTCCGTCGCTGTCGGTGAATTTGAGGTTACCTTTATCGTCTACTTGGAGTTTTCTATTACCGCCGTCTCTGCTGCTGTATGTGATACCGCTGTGTGTATCGGTGACGGTTGTCGTTCCATCGTTAGTGTGACGGATCGAGTATGCAGGACTCTTCTCGCTCGTCATCGAGAGGTCCGAGTTGACAGTGGTTTTCTCGGTGAGCAATTCCTGCGTCCAAGAACCGTCTGAATCGAATCTAGTTACTTGATTGTCTCTGTCATTAGTTAGAGTGGTGATTCTGCCGTTTCGTTGCACATCACCGTAGAATTTACTGCCGGTTTCCTTGAATGCGGCACCATCAGCAGTGGCAGTCGCTCCTTTCCAGGAGTTGCTGCTCTCGCCGCCCTCTCTAATCCAGGTACCTGTAGGACCGGTCATTTGCGCGACGTATCGGCTCTGCCCATCAACTACTTCAAGGGTGGTTACTTTTTGTCCATTGGCATCAGTTATAGTAACTTTGTCTACCTGTTTGCCAGCTTTGATTGCATCAGCGACGCTCTTGTCGAGACCACCATTAGCAATCTGTTTTTGAACTTCGTCTGTTGTCAGAATATCGTGCTTGGTCGTTGCTCCATCCACGAATCTTTCTGTCGACGACTTAAGTGTTTTGTTGTCGGACTCAAACTGTTCAGACTTGGACCAGGTTCCCAGGGCTGCATAACTTTCCGTAGTGTGCTTGTCGTAGTTCGAGACTTGCAGATCGCCTGTGAGGCGCGAGTTCATGACGATGTCGCCATTGTAAGTTTTACCGGTTGGTTTACCGTCAGCACCTACTTGAGTCCAAGTAGTGGAGTCCGCTCCACCAGTTCTTTTCCAGGTTCCCTCTAAGTCTTTGTTGACGCTTCCGTCGAACGTAACTTGTTTTACTTCTTTATTGCCTTTTGAATCGAAACCTTCTGTAACTGCTTGCATGCCACCAGGGTGTTGAAGCAGATTGGTTGCGCTTACATCGCCATTTGCTTTGAGAGTCAGTTGGTCGACCATGTTGGCACTGGTAATCTTGAGATCGCCATTTTCGCCTCTGGTTACGCCCATTCCGTAGCTGGCATCAGTGTTATAGCCGAGCATCGGAAACTCTTTGCTCGTGATTGTTATGTTGCCGTCAGGCTTGTAGTCGACAGTAAAATCAGGTTCACCGGAGCCGAAAGTCTTTCTCAGCGTGAACCCTTCGCCCGGTTGGCCCTCTCGTTTCGTGAGTTCGAAGTTCCCCGTGAACGTCGACGGTTCACCATTGTCGCCTGGCTTTGCGTTTCCGCTGGCGTCAACTTCTTGCCACTGAAGAGAGTCGCTTCCACCCTGTCTCACCCAGTTGCGACCGTTCTCGTCCTGAATTTTTCCGATGTAGGTATTCGCTGGACCCGCCTTGTCAGGGTCCGGCTCAGCAATTTCCCATGCCTTGGTGACTTTTCCAGTTTTGTCGGTGCGTGTTATTTCAGTAAGGTCATGTGTCTCGTGTCCGGGACCGACCTTTAGCGCTGCATCTTCTTTGCTAAGTGGAACTCTCTCTACAGTGGAACCATCAGCGGCTCTTGAAACCTCTCTGCCATTCTTGAATTTGGCTTCGGAACTTCCATCTTGTTGGTATGTTGTCACTGAATCTTGTTTGGAATCAATGACCTTGAACTGACCGTTATTGATACCGCCGGTGATACTAAAGTCGCCGGTGAATTGTTTATCGCCATTTGTCCAAGTAGTGCCGTCAGCCGAACGGGTCCAGGTTCCGGACATATCTTGCTGCACGCCTGGCTTATCGCCTGTGATCTTCGTGCCCGGAGCAAAGGTAATTGACTTCATCTCCGGCTTGCCATCAGCGCCTCGGCCTGTGGTGGCTTCCATGACACCGGTCTGGTCTTTGCCTGGAGCGCTGCTAAATTTGAGGGTGACGTCTCCGTTTGGAGCGATTACATTGACACCCTGCCAGTCTGTGAACGTCAGCTCTCCGTTTTTACCAACTTCAACTTTGTACTTTGGATCTTTCGAGTCTGAGGTGAAGGGTTTCTCCAGCAGAGGAATGTCTCTGTTTACTGAAATCTTTCCGTCAGCCGATTTTTCGATCGTGTATGCGGAATACTGCTCTTTGCCGTCTACGCCACCGAAGCCGCCAGGGATTTCTCGGGTTGAGGAACCATCAGCTCTGTTAGTTGTTATTTGTCCGGAGGTTGAATCTGTTTTACGGATGGTCGTTTTGTTATCGAGTAACTCAACGTTTCCTTTGAAGGTAATTGGTTTTTTGTTGGCGTCGAGTTCTGCCTGACCATCGGCTCCGATCTTGGTCCATTCGTTAGACTTCTCGCCCTGTCCGCGCTGCCATGTTCCTGTTTCATCCTTGAAGCTGGCGATAGATGATTTCGAAGTGTCACCGTTTTCAAAGCGTTCCCAAACACCAGTGCCGGTCTTCTTGCCGTTAGCGTCAGTAATCTCGGTGTACTGTCCGATCTGTTTTAGAGAATCTGGTGCCGTATTTGGTTTCAGTATCTGTTGATATTCTTTGCCATCTGCAGTGGCAATAGTGCTGTTGATGGAACCATCGCTTTCGGCTCTGGTAGTGACGTCTGTGACTGCAGCAAAGGTTTGGAAACCATCAGGAGATCTAAACGATAGAGTCTGCGGCGGGTCTAAATGTGTTTTGAAATCTTTGTTCGGCGTGGCTTTGGCTGCGTCGTACTGAGCTTTGAGAACATCCGATTCTGCGTTCTTAGCCGAGCCGCGGATCTGCGCTTGCAATTGCGCCTCGGTCATCTCCGGATTTGCTGCTCGCGCCTGAGCCAGAGCGGTCAATTCAGCGTTTCGCGTGGCCGCCTCTTGAGCCCGGTCGCGTGTAACCGCGGCTCCGTCTGCCGGAGTGTCTAGCGGGGTGTCACCATTTGCTGGAGTCGCGGATCTCGCGGTTGGTGGGACGTCTCCCTTCGCGCGACTGGCGGCGTTAGATTGTTTGGCTTCAAAGCTGGTGAAAAGTCCAGATGGAAGATTTTCGCCCCGACTATTAGCTGTTTTGACTGCATTGGCAAGCATCTCCGGGGTCAGAGCGCCCGTGAGAGTCGAGACGTCAATGTCTGCCATCCTCTTTTCGAAGTCGGCTTTTGCGGCGGGATTGAGCCCTTCGATTGATTTCTTGTATGCGTCGGGCAGTTGACTCTGTTTAGTGCCGGCGTCGCCTGCTTCGCTGTCTACGATGACTGCGTCAGTGCCGTTGTCACCGACCAGTGACTTAGGTGTGTCACCGACAGGTTTGTTCAAATCTTTAAAGGCTTGTTGATTGTCCGCTGTGCGATCAGCCTGGACGGTCGCCGCAGTAATAGGCTTATCGGCTTCCGCCTGTTCGACAGGCTTATCCGCCGGTGCGGTCGTGCCGCCTCCGTCCTTCGGATTCACTTTGTTCGGGTCGCCAGCCATAAGAAGTGAGTTACTCGTTTAGATTCATATCTGTTATATGCACAATTGAAGCTGCCTTCAAACCGCTTTCGCGGGTTCGGGAAACTACGATTGGGCGGGCGTTAGAGTTCGCTCAGGGATGGTAAATCGGGGCAGGATTATGGTCAGAGGTGCCAGCCTGTTAAATCAGTGAACGCCTGTCAGGATATATCGGCTTTGTGCCGTTTCTTGACATGAAGATGATACTAATATTAGCGTCCGTTTACTGTAAGCTAGATAACAGTTTCAGATCGAAAACCTCCAATATTCAAGGTTTTGAATATCAGAGAGATTAATTTCAATGGTAGCCAAGCGGTAAATAACAAAAGAGAAATTTCGACGAATTCTTGAAGTCGTTGTTTGATTAATTCTGAACAAAAACTCAGAATTAATGTCGAAAAAATGAAGGCATAATTTCGTCGATCCTTCATCAACCGATTGAGGTTCGTCCGAATTGACTCCATTGGTACTACTAATGGTGGCATATCCAAACCACGACGATTTGAAGATTTGCGTTTTTGATACCGCAGAGAGTATCACATTTGGTCGGCCAAACAACACGTGGACGATGGTAATTAGGCATTGGCGAACGGCATAATGTATGCTTTTGACGGCATTATGCAGGGGCAGCCTTGGACAGACCGTTATACCTAATCGTTTAAGAGTCCATGTATTTCTTCTTATAGTTCGCCCAATTTGCCAGCAGGTCGTTCTGCGCCAGTTCCATGGCGGCGGCTGCCGGTAGATCGATTTTTACAGTTTTCTTCGCACCGGTTTGTCTAGCGATCGTATGGCGGATTGAGTATGGTCCATAGATTTCGTATTCGAGTATCGGGAACCATTGACCGTTCTCGTCATTGCGAAGTTGCAAGTGTATGACGAGTTTTCCCTCAGCTGAATCCCATGAAAGAGCAGATTTAGTCAGTCGACAATCTGATTCGAAGTCTTTTGACATTGCCCAATTCTGTCCGGTTTCAACGTAAGCTGCGACTTCCTTCGCGCGGTCTTGAACGTCGTTCGATTCGGTCGCATAACCGGTGTTTGCGGTATTCTGCCCGACCAGAGTTGTCGGAGTCGATCCAGAATCCAGGTCTTCCGTTCGGAGCGATTCGGAATCCAATTCTTCTGTTTGGGAACCCTCGCGCCTGCCGTCAGCATCGGTCTTTGCTTCCATCACTAAAGTGGCTGCGTCTTTGTTGGCAGTGGCTGGAGGCGCTTGATTGATGAGTTCGAACTCGTGTCCGCATGGACAGAGTGAAGCTGAGATAACTGTCATTCGACCGCATTTCGGGCAGTTCTTCGCGACGCGGTGTTCGCGCGACATCGGTTGACCTGCCATCGAGCCGACACGTTGTCGGTAGGCTGCGATTTCGGCTGCCGTAGGGATGTTGATTTTGCTACCACGCGCGAGACCGGCTTTCGGCTGGCCTTTCACATCTACATCGGTTGACAGATCGTTTATTTCTGCCAGCAGTCGCCACAGATTAACGTCGCCGATGGATGGATGTTTCGTTGCCACCGAACGTAAAGTGTCGCCCAATCGAACTTGATAGGTGATGTGTTCGCCATCGGTTCTGGCACTGCGGGTGGTGGTACCTGTGATCGGACCGAGAGCTTTTTCGATGTTCTCTCTGCGACGTTTTGCTTCGGCCATCGCGTCCTCCATGAGTTTTCTTTCGACGTCACTCATTGGTTTCTGCTGACTCGCCGACGGTTCTGATTGTCCGGTCTTGCCGTCCCAATTACCAAAGCGCGCGGCCAATTCATCCTCGGCGCTGGCGAATTTCTGACCTGTTGTTTGAGCTTGACCGGCTGTGCCGCTGACGAGCTTCGAACGAAACTCTCTGATCTCCTTAGGCGACGGCAACCAGATCACTAAGCCGGCGCTCAGTAATGGTACAGTCTCTCCGTTGATTATTTTGGTCGGTATAACTTGCTTGTTTATCGAGTAGATCAGCGGTGCTACACGATTGTCGCGTAACTGGCGAAGTGCCACTGTTTGAATAGTATCGCCGTCTTTGCAAATATACTTGATGCGTTGCTCGTCTTCTTTCTTTTGCTTCTCGTCTTTGAGCTGTTTTTCTCGCAACTCTTGTTCTCGTTTTTTCTTGGCCTGGAGGATGAGCAACATAGCTTTCTGTTTGGCCTTTTCGTCGTCGATGTCTGATTCTTTCTTTTGTTTCTTCTTTTCTTTTTCTTCTGATTCTTCTTTCTCGTCCCACTGTCCAGCTGATTTCTTACCCTCCGGTGCCTTGTCTCCAACTGGTCTACCGGTGTTTGGATCGAGAAGTTTGCCGGTCGACGGATCGTACGGCAAACCGGTTGTTGCATCGATTGGCAGCTTCGAAATATACTCTTGCGATTTGCCTGGACCTGAACTCGCATCTGCGGTCGAAACAGCTGCATCAGCTTGCTGTTGCACCTGGGTTCTCACATCGCCTCTAACCGCGAAGTCACCTCTGCTTTCACCAAATGTGGTGGCAAGTACCTGAGATAAACCAAGTGCCGGTCCGACCATGTCGCCACGGGCAGAGAAGTCCATACGTCCCATGCTGGAATCAAGTTGAGTGAGAACTCTAGAACTGTTCTCAATCATATTTCGCACTGACAATTCCTGCAGCGGATTTAAGCGCGCTGTGAATTCTCCTTGCATCCGTCCTGGGTTCAGTAGACCTCCGAGGTCAACACCCGTCCCTGCGCCAGGCGATCTGGAATCCATCGTTCTAACCACTAACTCAGATAATCTTCCCGGTTGGTCGCCCATATTATTGAGTGTTCTTCCCAGTGTATTCAATGGATTAGTGCCATCACCGGTGGTGAACTGCTGAGTTAGATTTCTCAGCGCATCTTGCGGTGTGAGCTGTCTGCCCGTGAGTGTAGAGTCAAAATTGCCCTTCATGAGCTGATTGAATTTCATGCCGTCGAGTTGACCGAGCGTGAGTTTGGTCGCATCTACGTTTGTATTTGTAGTGAGGAATTTTTCGAGGGCGGAGACTTTTTGAGGATCTAGTCCTTTCAAAACGTCAGACACTTTCATGTTGGCGTTGGTGCCGTCGAGTTTTAATTGGTTGAAACGATTGCTGGCGTCGAGCAAGAACTGCTTGTTGCTAGGATTTGCCAGATCGAGTCCTGGAATTTTCAAATCCGCACGAGTGAGATTCTTCGCTAAGTCGCTGCCGGTTAACAATCCTCTATCGCCGGCCAGTCCTTTCTCAATTGCGTTTGGATTGACACGCTCTCTCGACAATTTTGCTATCATGTCGAGTTGTTTTTGCCCATCCATGTTCATAAGGGCCGTGCGGTTCTGCGGAGACAATTTCTCAAAATTGTCTCTGAAATTTTGAATCTTAGGATCTAGCGGACCGTTTGGATTTTGCGCTTTCATTTGATCTAAGAAGCGCTGCTGACGAGCATCGAGCGGTGCGGGCGGTTCGCTTGATTTTGGTCCGCGTTTGTCGCTGAGGAGATCACTTGCTGGCATTTTCGGTAGTTGATCACCAACAAGTGGTCGACCTTTGTCGGCTCCAGGAACTTGAGGTAAATCTTTTCCAGGTACCAGAGGTTTGCCATCAGGGGCGGTATCAAGCCTCGGCTCTCTACCTGGGCGGTTTCTCGGCTCTCCAAGATTGTCGGCCGGTCTGACTCTTGGGTCAGCTGGTGTTTCTGCAACTTTTGGTGCTTTGGCTGTATCGGTCGGTTGTTCACTTCTCGGTACACGAGGGCGGCTTTCTGGATTGACCGGAGCAGGAGTTTCGGCTCTAACTGGAGTTTCTGCTTTTACCGGAGGTTTACCCCTAGTTGCATCTCCTGATGGATTGCCTGGAACTGGATTAGCTGGAACTTCGGCTCTAGGTCTATTTCTTGGACTGTTATCTGTTGGAGGTGCTGCTGGGTCTGCCGCTTTCCTCGCTTCGCGGGCTGCCTTATTGGCTTCGATGGTTGCAAGTCGTTCTGCACGTGGCGAAGTCACTGGCGGTGTAGTGCCTTCAGCAGGTGCTTTCACTGGAGGTTTGTCAGCGGTTCTGGCGTCAGCTCGCGCTTCAACCTTTGCAGCCTTGCGTTCTTGATTTTCTCTGACTGCTTCAGCACGTCGTTCGGGCCCAGTCAGCGTCGGATTATCTGCGCGCCGCGGTGCCTCCGGTCTGACTTCCGGTTTGACGTCGGCTACTACAGGCTTTTCACCTCTAGCTAACGCCGCCTTGTTGGCTGCTTCGACTTGTGCCTGATTCATTCCGGGTTTTGCCGCAGTGTCGCCAGGTCGTGCCGTTTCAGGAGCTCTGGCCGCCGCAGCTTTGTTAGCCGCGTCGATCTGGCCTTGAGTCATTCCTGGTCTGGGGGCGTCAGCAGGTCGTGCTGCCTCAGGTGCCCTGGCAGCCGCAGCTTTGTTGGCAGCATCGACCTGACCTTGCGTCATACCTGGTTTAACAAGCGCATCACCTGGTTTTACCGTCGATTCAGGAGCTCTAGCAGCAGCAACTTTGTTGGCTGCATCGATTTGACCTTGAGTCATTCCTGGTTTGACTGTTGGGTCGCCAGGCTTGACGGTGGTCTCGGGCGAACTAGCTG
>CAZRMH010000007.1:0-41918 GCA_964600935.1 uncultured Candidatus Obscuribacterales bacterium | reverse complement strand
AGTCGATGAGGAGGATGATATGTGGAGAAACATTCGGTCGGTTATCAAGAAGATTGATATTGCCGCTTATTTTTGCGAAGAGAATTGTCGCTGCTGTGGTCGAGCGATTCCATCGGAGACTAAAAAACACAAAAGCATCTTAGCGGAGACGTCAGCATCAATGCTAGCTGAAGAACTGGAGACCGGTCCTGCGCTGATCTGCCTGTGTCAAAAATGCAGCGAGCTGATGTGGCAACAAGGACAATCACTATGGTGGATGCCGATTGTTGAGCGGTCAGCCTCAACCACGGGAAAACTCGATGAGAAGCCAATTGTAGATCCGATACTGGCGCCTTCGAATATTCCACTAAGCACTACATTCGGTACCACAAAATTGTTGCCGGTGGCAGCTGCGACAATATACAAAGGACCGATGCAGAAACTTATAAGAAGGTTGAAGTATGACGACGACAGACTGGTGGTCGCTGATATCGGGCCTCTGTTATCACGCGCATATGAGATGCTTCTCACGGCCAGACCAAATTTGATTGATGATAAAGATGACATTTTACTTGTGCCCATTCCGCTGCATCCCAGTAGACAACGCAAACGCGGGTACAACCAAGCGGCCCTGATAGCAAAAGAATTCGCCAAAATTTATAACTTGCGCGTCGATACGGGTCTGCTTAAACGATCCAGAAAGACTCGTCCACAATACGGATTAGGTAAGCAAGATCGGCTCAGGAACATACAAGGCGCGTTTGAGTTTGTAGGTAACGATATAAGAAGAAAGAGGATAATTCTTGTGGATGACGTGTTCACATCCGGTGCAACTTTGACAGCTTGCGCCTCGCTGCTCACCGAATGCGGTGCGGAACAAGTGGCTGCCATGGCGGCTGCGCGTGCTCCTTACGACAAAAAAACTGGATAGCTCTCGACACCAATAAGTAATGATTTCGCAAAACAACGGTACAATGCCCCTTCCGGAACCTCTTGGCGTTGTATCATTTGCATACTTATATATAGTGTAGAGGTTCTATGACACACGATAATTCAACGGGCGAAGAGCCCCGACGCGTTCGCCGTATGAGCGATGAAGAGACATCGACATACAGAGACTCACGTCGTCGCCGGGAAGAAGGCGAACCAGCAGGCGACTTCAAACGTGAGCCACGCGGTGAGAGACCTGTTCGTGAAGACAACGTCAACCTCTACCTCAGTCCTAAATTGATGGACCTGGCTACGGAACTCGCGGACGAAGCGAAGATGACAGTGAAGATGTATCTGGTGGAAGCAATCAAATACGTGCTTCTGGCTCAAGCTGGACGTCTCGGCAAGAACGACAGATACAAAGCTGAATTCGTTTCACAAGCAAGACAGCGGACAGGGACTTGGAAGGCTGATTCAGAAAGAGCCAAAGAAAATCCGGCTGCAGCCAACTCAATAAGCGGCGAACACCAATCAGAAGATGGTTCAGCAGAACCGACTGAAGAAGGCGATGTCGAACAAAGAGAATTGAAAATTGCGCCAGCAGATTTAGACAATATCGAGGGCGACGATTCGTTCGATGATAACGAAGATTCAGATAATGACAAATCTTCTGAAGATGGCGAAACAGAAGGCGCCGAGAAGTCTTCCACCTCAGAAGATTCGCAGGACGAGACCAGCAAGAAAACTGAGTCCGGCGAGCCAGGATACAGTCGTGGACGCCCGACCAGCGAAGACGAGCGTCGAGCCCGCGATTTCAACAATAGAGATGGCGGAGATCGCGGTCGTTCAGGCGGCGGCGGTGGATACGGTCGTTCCAGCGGGGAAGGTCGTTCCAGCGGCAGTGGTTATGGTCGTCAGAGCGGCGAAGGTCGTTCAGGTGGCGGTGGTTATGGTCGTCAGAGCGGCGAAGGTCGCTCAAGCGGCGGTGGTTATGGTCGTTCCGGTGGCGAAGGTCGCACTGGCGGCGGTGGCGGCGGTTATGGTCGTCCGAGCGGCGGCGGTGCTGGTCGTCCATCCGGTGGTGGCTATGGTCGCCCAAGTGGCGAAGGTCGCACTGGCGGTGGCGGCGGTGGTTATGGTCGTCCAAGCGGTGGCGGCGGCGGCGGATATGGTCGCTCCGGTGGCGAAGGGCGAACTGGCGGCGGCAGTTACGGTCGTCCCGGCGGCGGTGGCGGATACGGTCGGCCAAGCGGCGAAGGTTCCAGCGAAGGAGCCGAAAGCGGCACCGGCGGTGGATATCGCGGCGGTAGTGGTGGCGGCGGCGGTTATCGTGGCGGCAGCGGCGGCAGTGGCGGCGGCGGCGGCGATCGCGGCGGCAGCGGCGGCAGTGGCGGCGGCGGTGGTTATCGTGGCGGCAGCGGCGGCAGTGGCGGCGGCGGCGGTTATCGCGGCGGCAGTGGCGGCAGTGGCGGCGGCAGCGGTTATCGCGGCGGCAGTGGCGGCAGTGGCGGCGGCAGCGGTTACGGACGCTCCAGCGGCAGCACCGGTGGTGGTGGCTATGGTCGTTCCAGCGGTGAAGGCGGCGGCGAAGGCGGCGGAGCTAGAACCGGTGGCGGTGGTGGCGGCTACGGACGTTCATCGAGTGGCGGCGGCGGCGGTTATCGCGGCGGAGCCGGAGCTGGTCGCAGCAGTGGCGGTGGCGGCGGTTATGGTCGCTCCAGCGGCGGCGGCGGCGGTGGCGGCTACGGTCGCTCAAGCGGCGGCAGCAGCGGCGGCGGAGCCAGCAGAGGTCGCACCGCAGGCGGTGGCAGTGGCGGCGGACGTCCGTCAGGTCCTCGCGGTGGTTCAAGAAGACCTACCGGCAAAAAACCGTAAGTTCGAAAGTCCTTATAAATTGGCAGCATAAGCCTATCCATGGATCTAATAATCAGAGTTGGAGGAAATCGTTCTATGAAATTGCACTTTCTTTTGCTGGTTGCAATGCTCGCCTTAGCTTGTCCGGCTACATCTGCAGCAGACGGCTATCCGGACATCATCACTAAAAAGGAACTTTTCGCGAAGAACGATTTCCGCGGAAAAACCGCACCGGCACTCGAAGTGAAAGCCTGGCTCAACGGCACCGCCCCTGACACCAAGGGCAAAACGGTGCTGATTGATTTCTGGGCAACCTGGTGTGGTCCATGCCGAAGTTTGATTCCAGAACTGAATAAATTCAAAGAAAAATTCGGCAACGATCTAGTCATCATCGGACTCAGCGACGAATCCGAAGAGAAACTAAGAGACTTCATCAAGGACAACGACATCAAATATTTGATCGCGACCGACCCTACTAAAACGATGAAGAAGAAAATTGGAATCAGCGGAATCCCTCACGTCATGGTAATTTCGCCCGACAACATTGTCCGTTGGCAGGGCTTCCCAGGAATGGGAGAAGATCCACTGACCGAAGACAAACTTGCTCAAATCATCACAGTAAGCAAAAGCAAATAGTTTCAGGAAAGAGGACATCTATTTAAGCTAACCCTGAGTACGAACGTGCGCAGCAGTTTGCTTCTTCTTCTTTTTCGCATGTTGTTTTACCGAGTGATGAGGACGCTTTCGTCCGTTATCAGCCGAGGCTAGAGACACGTGCGACACAACACCTACAGGCACTGCTACTTTCGTAGGTTGGACGATCTGAACCGGAGCATTATTGGCCATGCTCTTTTGAATAGCGCCAAAAGTTCCGCAAACTATAAGCACCCCACCAAATACAATACCGATCATGGCAAACGCGAAAGCCGCACTTTGAGACGATTTGAAGGGACCATACTGGATGCCATCGTTTTCAAAAGCTGATGCTGCTGTTCGGTTCTTTATATTCACTCTTTCAGATTTCATGACTCAACATCCTTGGATAGAGATCAATTCTTGACATCCCTAATTTCAACATCATAGCCTCTCCCGATCCCACGAACGTCAACCTGAACCTTCTATTCACAATTACAGAGACTCAGCATATCGGTGAATAATCCAGCCGAAGCTGCTTGTGAAAAGAACTATGCCTGTTTATAGGATGTTTCAGCTACCTCAACGATCACCTTTGGCAAACCTTTGGATCACACCATTGAGTGATTACTTGTCCGTACGTATCAGGTTAGTCTGTGGGTATCGGGATTAGTAAACAGAGTCGGTGAATTTCAAACCGATCGGGGGCGATGTGAGTTCAGCAATGCCTATATCAGTATTACTGGTGGAAGACCATGAACTTCTACGAATGGGAATCAAGGCATCATTATCAAAGGATCAAGCGATCTCCGTAATCGGTGAGGCCAAAAACGGAGCTGAAGCGATCGACAAAGTTAGTCTGCTCCATCCTGACGTAATCATCATGGACCTTGCTATGCCGGTCATGGATGGCATTCAATCATCGAGACTGATTAAGCAGTTCGACACACACTCAAAGATAATCATTCTGAGTTCCTACCAGGAAGAAGCGGTAATTTGTTCCGCTTTATCATCCGGAGCAAGCGGGTACTGCAGCAAAGACGCAGAGAACCAACAATTGCGAGATGCAATCATTGCCGTCAACAGCGGCAAAATTTGGTTGGACCCTTCTCTAATCAGTCCATCGCTGCAACTGTCGCTAAACAATGTTCGCTCGAATCAGAATGAGATGCTGTCAGCGACAATTGACGAAGCCCTTTCGACATCGACACCTCAGGAACAGTCAGTAACAAGAGCTTGGTATAACGTTAGCGCAGAAACGCACAGTCTCCACGGTTTGAAAGAAAAATTCGAACACCTCGCAGTGCTCGGCAAAGGTGGAATGAGTGTCGTGCATAAAGTGCGTCATCGGCTGCTCAACAAAGTGTTCGCCATTAAATTCCTCTGCTCATCGCTAGCCACATCTGAGCATTCGATCAAGCGATTTCAAATGGAGGCACAGATTACGAGCCAGCTTTCTCACGCAAACATTATTGCTGTGCACGATTATGGTATTGCTCCAGACGGACAGCCATTCATTTTAATGGACTTCGCTCCTGGACTTACGATCGCGGACGTTTTAAATCGTGATGGCAAAATTCCCGAGCAAGAGGCTCGTCCAATTTTCAAACAGATTGCCGATGCGCTATTCCACGCTCACTCTCGTGGAATTGTTCATCGCGATGTCAAACCGAGCAATGTTTTATTGACGCGTGACGAGGATGGCCGCTCAGTTGCGAAACTTCTAGACTTCGGTCTTGCCAAAATGACGGACGGTAAAATCGACGGACAGAATTTGACTCAATCCGGACTGGTTATCGGAAGTCCTCTCTATATGAGCCCCGAGCAATGCAGAACAAGCGACTTGACTGATCTGTCGGACATATATTCCTTCGGATGTTTGATGTACGAAGTGATTTGCGGCAAACCGCCATTCCGCGGTTCAAGTCCATTTGACACCATGCTCATGCATGTCAGCGATCAGCCAGAAGAGCCACTCTCGACAGATTGTTCTCCGTCTCTAAAACAAATTCTGCAACGCTGCCTGTGCAAAGATCCAAATATGCGTCCTGGAAGCATCGAGTTGAGCAATATGTTTTCGCTCAAAAATTGAATCGACGCGATAGTCTATTTCTTTTGCAATTCATCCCTGGCTTGTTTCAACGCTTCGACTTCGACAAGCAAACCCTGACGCTCATAGGTTTTCCAAACTTCGGACCACCTCATAACGACGAAGTGCTTGGTCGAATATTTCTTGGCAAGCCGAGTGACTGCAGCGTTGCCGCTCGGCAACAGCTCCATACCAGACAAGCCGGCACAACTTAGACAAAAGACTTCTTTTTCATCCTCATTCTTTTTATTGAGCTTGGCGATATCGCCGACAACAAGCTTCGAATCGCAGCCATAGCAGCGCGACGGGCGACTCAATGCGAAAAGCGCATTCGGTTTTTCATCTGATTCTTTAGCCACGGCGACTCGATTTAGAGCTCGTTGAACGCTTTTTCGAAGGCTTCGATCATCTGATCGATAATCCGTTTTGTATGTTGCGTGGAAAGAAATGCAGCTTCAAATTGCGAAGGTGGCCAATAAACACCATGCGAAATCAGTGACTTCCATACCTTTGAGAAGGTCTCAGTATCTGCTTTCTGCGCTTCTTCGAAATTGGTTACTTCATCCTTGGTGAAGAAAACCGTGATCATCCCACAAGTATGTGCGACAGTCGCGTTGACACCCTTGTCTTTGATCAAATCCTTCAAACCTTGTGCAAGTCTGTCGGTCGATTCTTGCAAGTCAGTATAGATTTTTTCGTTCTTCAAAACTTTGAGCTGAGCAACGCCAGCAGCCATGGCCACAGGGTTTCCAGACAACGTGCCAGCCTGGTAAACGTCACCGGACGGTGCCACCAATTCCATGATGTCTCTTCTGCCACCATATGCCCCGACCGGAAGACCACCACCGATCACCTTGCCGAGGCAGGTTAGATCAGGTTTCACATTGAACATTTTCTGCGCACCGCCCTTAGCGACACGGAATCCGGTCATCACTTCATCAAAAATGAGAAGCGATTTGTGCTTCTGACAGATTTCGCTAAGCCCTTCGAGGAAACCTTCCTTCGGTAAAATCAATCCTGAATTACCGACGATGGGCTCGACAATGATCGCGGCGATTTCGTCCTTATGTTCGGCAAATGCCTTGGTGACTGCGTCTAAATCATTGTACGGTAGTGAAACTGTCAGTTTCGAAAGTGCCTCAGGCACACCAGGGCTGCTCGAAATTCCAAGCGTCGCAAGTCCAGATCCAGCTTTGACCAGGAAACTATCAGCATGACCGTGATAGTTGCCGTTGAACTTGATGATTATGTCGCGCTTTGTAAACGCTCTAGCGACGCGGATCGCCGACATGCAGGCTTCGGTTCCGGAGTTAACCATGCGCACCATCTCCATTGATGGCATGAATTCTTGAACCAATTCGGCAAGGTCGACTTCAGCTTTGCACGGCGCACCATAGCTGGTGCCATGAATAACTGCGCGTTCTACAGCCTCCAACAGTCTTGGATGGCAATGACCGAGGATCATCGGTCCCCACGACAAAACACAATCGATGTATTCGGTGTCATCGACATCGTATAAGTAAGGTCCATCTGCGCGAGCCATAAAGATCGGGTCGGCGTTGACAGATTTGCATGCTCTGGCTGGCGAGTTGACTCCGCCTGGAATAACTTTTTTCGCTCTTTCAAAGAGTTTTTGGGAATTCGTTTGATGTTCCGTTTCAGCTGCTGGTGTGTCTTTCGCTTTGTCTTTAGTCGCTGTATCTGTCATGTTTCACCTGAAAACGAAGTAGTTTCAACCCAATAATTCCAACAAAATCAATCAGCGACTTTGTTATGGCACCGACTCAGTCGTAGCACCAATGCGTTCCAAAGTTTCCGGAACCAAATCTCAGTCAAAGCCTCATCGGCAATTCGATCGGCTGTCATTTTACCAAGGCCAATACAAAACTTCCGAGTCTGCGACGACATTCCCGATTTTTTCAGGAGAGACGCAGACTGGAGCAGCTAAATCGCTAATCAGCGACTTTTTCTTTTTGCGCTTTCAATATACGTTCGATAGCTGGTTCAACCATCTTGACGGCCTTCTCACCAGCTTTGAAATCACGCATCTTATGCTCTTCATCAAAGAGGTAGTAAGCCGGAACATATTTATTCTCGAACTTATTGGTTATCTCATGCCAGTTGTCGACAACGACGGGTTGTTGTACTTCCCACTCGGCCATCGCTTCTTTGACGAGTTCGAGTTTGGTATCAGATTCCTGTCGCGGCATGTGCACCGAGATAATCTGCAAACCTTCTGGTTTGTAAGTTTCCAGCCATCGATTGATGTCAGGCAAACTCTCTTTGCAGGTGCCACAGCTCACGGACCAAAAATGGACGAGGACAGGTTTCCCTTTCAGCTCTTCGTCCTTAATCGGCTCGGAATTAAACCAGTCCGTTCCACCATCGAGCGATGGCAGGGGGGCATCCATTCGAAGCGGCATACGACCTCCTTGATACCGTTACGCAAATATTTTAGAGCGGTTCTGTCTTCGCTCTCGGCTCAAATGAACCTGTAGATCCGTTCAGTCCTCATCGTCGACTCAGACTGAACTAATTGTATCGCCGTCGAGACGCAGTTGGTGGCTTTAAAACAAAAGAGTCGCCAGCACTTGGCCAGCGACTCCTTCAATTTCATTACGGTCTACGAATTAGACGTTGAGAGGCTTTTGGCCTGGCTTCCAATCGGCTGCGCAGAGTCCACCGGTCTTGAGAGCTTCAAGAACGCGGAGAGTTTCGTCTACGCTACGGCCGACATTGAGGCTGTGTACAACTTGATACTGGAGGTAACCATCTGGATCGATGATGAAAAGACCACGAAGAGAGATACCTTTGTCTTCGAGCAATACACCGTAATCACGGCAAACATCTTTGGTGATGTCTGATCCGAGGATGTAGTCGAGTTTGCCCAGTCCACCCTTATCTTCGGTGGTGTTGATCCAGGCACGGTGGCTGTAAACGCTGTCGGTTGAGACAGCTAGAACTTCGGCGCCAGCGGCTTTGATGTCAGCCAATCTGTCATGGAAGGCTTTCAATTCGGTTGGGCAAACGAAGGTGAAATCTAGAGGATAGAAGAAAAGAATGAGCCATTTGCCTTTGTAATCGGCGAGGCTGACGTTCTCTTTCAGAGTTTTGAGGTCCTTAGTGGACGGCATGTCGAAGGGCGGAGCTTTTTTTCCAACTTGAAGCATTACGGTGATAACTCCCATTAATTGCTTAGGGTGCGGGTGACTTAGACAAGCAATGGTAGCGGTTCAGTCGATACTAATTAATTTGTTTAATGGAAATTGTATATTTGGCTTAACGCTTTACTTAGTCAGAGGCTTGCTCTTCTCGACCCAGTCCTGAAGTACGCGATCTAGTTGGTTAAGCGCGACAAACTTGCGAATCAACGGACTCTTGGGATCCCAGCCAATCGTCAGCAGATGGATAAGATGATCTCGCGGACTATTACTCGCTTTGCTGCGACCGAGTTCATCTTCTTTAACTGCATCGTTGCTCATTTGGGAACTCCTGAATCACGTTCAGTACTAAAACAATTTCTATCGCGTAAGAACGATAAGCGCACAACAGCCAGATAAGACCGTTTCAACACATCATCATCAACTTAACTGTAACCTCATCATTCTAAATGGATTGAGTTCGTCGGTCGCACGATCGAGGCAAACACTAATCAAAAAAATCACTTATCTACGACAGTTGCCCAAACCGACTCTAAAAGGCAAGAGTGGCAATGATTGGATGTGAAGACACCATTAAGAAAAACCACTTGGCAGCATCCGACCATTATCATCGACTGACACCTGCAAAGAGGTCGAGAGATGGGTGAGAGCAATCCCTTTCAACACGTGGAGACCAAAAGCAAAAGAGAGTTGCTGGTCTGTAATTTTCTCTATGGAACCGCCCTTATAGCCGTTACAACCATTTCAATCTACCTTTTACTAAACTCCTTCAGCGACTATCAATTCTGCATAAACCCGTCCAACTGGACAGAGATGACAGCCAAAGCGCTTGAGTGTCATACGGTTCGAGAAGGCAAAGGCGGTCAATGCCGACTAGTAGTCAGTTTCCAACCCGCAGACGGTAGTAGACAATCGGAAAGCTATGGTCTGATGTCGCGCAAATACGCATACGCCGTCAAGGATGAAATCGATAAATCGCACAAAGTTTCAGTCTATAAGTGCGTCAATCCAAAGTTTGGTTACGCTCTGTCCTATGACTACAACGGTCGCATAAAGTATCTCACCGTGTTCCTACTGGAGATAATTGGCTCAGGATTTGCGCTCTGTCTAGTTCTTCGCAACTGGATGCAGGCCCACAATCTGTTTATCAACGCCGCTGGTCTTCGAAGACACTACAGCTACAAGGGTTTGAAACAAAACAGATCTAATCGGTCATCGGCTTCACAGATAGTAATCAATAGCTGAGAAACATCACATAATTGATTTGCTATCAATAGTTAAGCTATCCGTGCCCCATTTGATTGACCCTCCGATTATATATTTGGTAGTATTCGGATTCGGCCTTCCGCTCTTAGCAACTAGAGCGCGAAAGACGGGTTCTTGATTGGACTTGCGAGCAATCGCAGATCTGCAAATCAGGACGAAATTCAGCGTCATTTAGTTCAATCGTTAGCTAGATAAAATTCCGGAGACAGCAATGTTCGCCATAGTTGAAGCCTGCGGCAGGCAATACAAATTAGAGCCGGGACGATTCGTCGACATCGACTTCAGCAGCGAAAACCAGGGCGAAGCCCACGTTTTCGATCAAGTGTTGATGCTTGTTGATGGTGATGAAACCACAGTCGGCCAACCTTACGTCGAAGGCGCCGTAGTCACTGGTAAAGTGATCTCATCAGTCGTCGAAAACGAAGTCCACGGCAGAATGGAGTCTTCGCTCAAGTCAGCCAAAGTGATCGTTTATCACATGAAGCCTAAAAAAGGCACACGTAAGAAACAGGGTCACAGACAGCAATTCACCCGTGTCTACATCGATTCAATCGAAGTAAACAAAAAGGTGTTGGCTAAAGCCGAACCTAAACAAAGAGCGGAAAGCAAGGCCTAGAGCGGCGCGGTGATTCGTCACCGAAATCAGGGAGTTAATTGAAATGGCACATAAGAAGGGAGCCGGTTCCACAAGAAACGGACGAGATAGCCAACCTAAACGTCTTGGCGTAAAGGTCTTCGGCGGACAAACAGCCATCCCAGGCAACATTCTTGTTCGTCAAAGAGGCACCAAAATCCATCCTGGATTCAACGTAAAACGCGGTAGCGATGACACTCTCTATGCAGTCATCTCAGGCGTAGTTACCTACGAAATGTCCCGCGGCAAGAAACGCGTCAGCGTTTATCCTGCGGTTGCTCCAGCGTAGTAAATAAAAATTGACAGCCTCAGGCATCGGTCCGCTCTAATGTCGAGTGGCTTGCTTGAGGCTGACTGCAAGCGGGTTTTAAACCGCAGCGTCGATTCCAAATTTCTAAAAGAGTCCCGCGCTTGGCTCCCACAACAATTGAAGTTTCTCCCAAACCAGTAGGTCCGCTGATCAATCAGTGGGGACTGCAAGCCGATTGGGAGAATGCAGCGAGCAGCGTATTCACCGGCGTCTCGTATGACTCGAGATCCGTCGCACCAGGCCATATTTTCTTTTGCGTCGTCGGCGAGAAAATGAATGGCAATGATTTCATTCCAGATGCGCTCCGCAGCGGCGCCGTTCTCATCGTCAGCGAGAGCCCGAAACCAAGCGGCTTTTCACATCCATATCTGCAAGTCAAAGATGTTCGTCAAGCGATGTCGGAGGCAGCCGACTATTTGTACGAGCACCCCAGTCAAAAATTGCGCGTTCTGGGTGTAACCGGCACTAACGGCAAGACCTCGACGACCCACATCATCGAACAAATTTTGAACGGCGCCGGTCGCAAAGCTGGACTGGTCGGAACCATGGGCGTTCGCTGGGCCGGAGCCGATCACGGCAGCGACTACATCGAAGCAAAACACACGACGCCTCAAGCCGCCGACCTGCATCGATTGTTCTATCAGATGGTAAAAGGCGGAGTTACCCATGTGGCGATGGAAGTATCGAGCCACGCGTTGGCGCTGAAGAGGGTCGACAACTGCCAGTTTTCATCAGCCTGTTTGACTAACATTACCCAAGACCACCTCGATTTCCACAAAACGATGGAGCATTATTGGAAGTCCAAACGGCTTCTGTTCACGGCTCTGAATCACAGTCCCATGAATCCGAGAAACGCAATCGTCAATCACGATTTGGAACTGGCATCTGAATTTCTTGGCGCCGTCGACTCCAAGGTCAACAAGTTCACCTACGGATTCACCGACGGAGCCGACTTCCAGGCGAAGAACGCGCACTTCGATCATAGCGGCACGAGTCTAACGATCCTGACGCCCGACGGTCCACTTGATTTGAAACTAAAACTGGTCGGCAATTTCAACGTCTACAATATTCTCGCTGCAATGGCAATTTGTTTCACCGAAGGCGTTTCAAAAGAAGAACTTAAGCAAGGATTGGAATCTTTTGCCGGAGTGTCCGGACGCTTCCAATCGGTTTCAAGCAGCGCCCAGACCAAAGAACCACTCTGCATTGTCGATTACGCGCACTCACCGGACGGACTTGAGAACGTTCTAAAAGTCGCTCGTGAATTGGTTCCACCATCAGGCAAGTTGATTACCGTATTCGGGTGCGGCGGAGATCGGGACTCCTCGAAACGTCCGCAAATGGGTGCAATCGCCGAGAATCTGGCAGATATCGTTGTTGTAACTTCTGATAATCCTCGCTCCGAAGACCCGCAGCAAATCATTGTCGATATTCTCGCCGGCATCAAGCGAATGAATGAGGATATCCTGGTTGAGCCAGACCGAGCCAAGGCGATTCAGCTGGCTGTCCTGGATGCCGCTGACAACGACGTCGTACTCGTCGCTGGAAAAGGTCATGAAACCTACCAGATCATCAAGGGGCAAACATTCGACTTCGACGATCGAGTTGAAGTTCAAAAGGCGCTAAGAAAACGCAGTGAGTCGAAATCATCAAGCGCCTGATCCGGTAGGCGGTTATAATTTTCGGACTGTGCCGAGCCAAGAGAATTGACCCGTGGGCATTAGCTTTCATATAACCTCGGTTCGCGAGGGCACTATATTCAACGTCATGCAATTCCTGGCCCTGGAAAAGGTTACAGGAACGCTCTCGATCAAATTTGGCCGAAATATCCCGGAAGTCACCATGTACTTTGTGACCGGAAGTTTAACCACAGCCGAGTTCGGCTCGATCATGCGCGAAAAGGTGATCGACGTTCTGCTCTGTCAGGAGTTTGCAGTCAAAGAGATATCATTTGCGCCGGAGCGCATAATTCAAATCAATGAAGACGCGCTTTTCAGGGGCAACCGCAGCTTGTCCGGAATTGTTTTGAACGCCTCAAAAGTGGTGGATGAATGCCAGGCGCGAAGTCTGATCTATGGCATGATGCCAATGAAAGATCCAAAAGGTCGAACGCCTGAATCATTGCTTCACGTGCTCCACGACTTCGGGAGCTGGGAGAAAGATTTATCGCGAGCGCCAGTCGACGCGAAAGACAAAAGCGCACCACTGAAAGAATGCGTGCTTTTGAGTCGCGCGTTGCGACATAGTTTGATCGCCTATCAAACGCCTCTGGTTTCACTGAAAGCGATTCGGCCGCTAATCAATATGCTCAATCCAATGAACGAAAAAGAAGAAACCAATTTGCGCGGCTATCTGCGCAGTCTTCTTCCACATCCGCGCGCCACCCACCTCTCTATTGAACGATTCTATGCCTTCGCCAGTGCGATCGAATCGATTGCTCAACGCCGCGGCCAAGCCGTTGGCGAGCAGGCGAGAAAAGCAATTCAAGAACTTGTTCAGCAATCAAAAGAAGCAAGCGAAGCGGCGAACGTTTAAACAGGCTACTTGACACCACCGGCAGTGCCCAAGGTTTTGCTCTCGTTGAAAACCTTTAAAACCCCCAAAAGGGGGAAACAGTCGCCAAACTGTTTGAATTCAAGAGTCACACGGCGACCAAAAACACTAATGTTGTGTTAGGGTTTAAATATCGGGGCTTTGGTTTGGCATTGATTAAATCATTAAACGACATGAAGATGGATATGATGACTGGGACTGCCCGGTCATTCCTGCCGGAGGGCTATTGGCACCATCCAGAAGACAATGCTTCGTCGCCCTGCCATCTCACCTTTGATGACGGTCCTTTTCCTGAGACGACGCCGCGTTTGCTCGAGATGCTCGACGAATACAATGTCAAAGCCACATTCTTTTTCACTGGCCGAAACGTCGAAAGATACCCTGAGCTTGCCAAACAAGCGAAAGATCGGGGACATCAAATCGGCAATCACAGTTACAGTCACCTGGCACCACTATTTATTCCCAAAGGACTTTTCGAAAAAGAAGTCGATGCCGCGAGCGCTGTGATTAAGAACGCAACCGGAGAAGCACCAACAGTTTTTCGACCGCCTTATGGTTTGATCGATCCTGGCAAAGCGACTTCTTTGAAAGAACGAAATCTGATGTGCGTCTACTGGGGTCCAATCGCGGAGGATTGGAACGACGTCGGCGCTCCTGAAGTGGTGCGCCGTATTGTCAGACAGACCCGTTCCGGAAGTCTAATCGTTCTGCACGAAAGCATGCGAAACTCACGCCAATGCGTAAAATCAACGCACGAGATTGTCAAATGGTCGGTTTCCAAAGGTCTTAAATTCGCACCGATTCAGTAACGTGGTGCCCTATGGTAAAGTAGCGATCGAATCCTCGAGTCAAGGAGATCGTTGATGCTCGATTTTAGACCGCCGCTGGACACCCCTTGGATGATCGCGATGGTCAAACTATTGATGCCACTATATATGAAGCTCGGGTTGAATGACACCACAGTCAGTGCCTCGCCCGATGCGCTAGAGCGCTTCAATCGATTAAAGGGCAAGAAGGCGCTCATCTGTCCCAATCACAGTTTTCGCCATGACCCGCAAGTGATGTTTGCCTTCGCGAAACTAGTGAATGAAGATTTCAATTTCATCGCGGCTCGCGAAGTATTCGATTGGGATCATGGTTTAAACGGATGGTGGCTGCAACACATGGGCTGCTACTCGGTTGTTCGTGGTGCCGTAGATCGAGAATCTTTTAAAACTACTCGGGAGCTTCTTTCGACGGGTAAGAAAAAACTGGTGCTGTTTCCCGAAGGCGAAATCTCGAGACAGAATGACACGCTTCTGCCGCTTGAATCAGGCGCTGCCCAAATGTCTTTCTGGGCCTTAACCGACATCAAAAAGGCCGATCCGAATGACACGATTTATATTATTCCGATGGCGCTCAAGTACACCTTCCCGTACGACATCGGAAGCAACATCCGAGAGTCGCTCAGCAAGCTGGAAAACAAACTCGGTTTAACCGCCGAACACTCAGGTGATCAAGATGCCGTCAAACTGGCGATTGAAAGCGGCGAGGCATCTGTCAGAGGTCGTTTGCGAAGAGTGGCTGACAAACTGCTTTCCATTCTAGAAAAGGAATACAAGCAAAAGTCTGATCCGTCGCAAACCATGAATGAGCGTGTGGAAAAACTTCGCCGCGCCATCTTGATGAAAGTCGCCAAGCAAATCGATGTCGAGATTTTACCGACGCAGAGAGAACTGGAACAAGTTCGCATACTGCGTAATAATCTCGACGATTTCATCTTTTCTGAAAACGGTAAGGCTGTAAGCGACTACGAAAAGAAAGTCCACGAAGAGCGCGCAGCCAACATCAAAGCCTGCTACAAAGATCTCGATCGGGCAGTCAACTTCATCGCGATCTACGATGGCTATGTCAGCGAACACATGTCGCAAGAGCGATATGCACACGTATTGGATCGTTTGGAACAAGAAGTTTTCGGTGGCACACCCAACATCAGAGGCGCTCGTCGCGTCCTCATCGACGTCGGCGAGCCAATCAACCTTGAAGATCATCTTGACGCCTACAAAGCGAAAAAGAAAGAAGCCGTGACCCAAGTCACCGACGAAATCTTCAGGCAAATCTCGACGATGCTTCAAGGCCTCGAAAGTAAACGCAAACCTGTGTTCTTAAAGTAGTCCCTGTCCAAGAAAGCTGCTTAGCATTCTTGCAAGGAACTGTGCTTGCATACTTCGAGTTGTATTTCTGGGTCGCCTAGAAATTGTGCTGTCATATTCCGCCGTCCCCATAAAATCTCCGGCGTGTCGATTACTGCATAGTTACCGGCGCGCCTAAATTGATTTAAGCAAGCAAATCGCAACGATCACCCAGGAACCAGACCGACTAGTGGTATTATCAAGAGGCTCAGTTTCGGTGAAACCGAGAGTCTTTGCTCCGAGCCCATCTCGGGCGTACATCCATCTGGGGAAATTCAGAGTCGTCATTATGCAAAAGCTTGCCCTTGTAGGTCTGGGTGCGTCTGGTCTCTTCGCGTTGAAAGAGCTCGCTGGCGCCAATGTCGAAGTCCATGTGTTCGATGTCGGACCGGTATACGAAAAGCGATATGCTTGCCCGATTGACCAGGGAAAACTAACTGTCTGTCCTCCGAAAGCTTGCAGCTATTGCGCGCCAGGACAATCAGCCGGCAGTTGGAATGACTTCAAAGTCATTCTATCCGCCTCGCCTGTAATTGGAGGTCGGCTCTATGACTTGATTGGTGAGCAAGAACTGCAGAAGCGACTTGATGTCGTCAGACAAACTATTTTGAAACATGCACCTTGCGAAATCCCTGTAGTAAAGCCAGACAAGGAAGACCTCGAATGGATTCATAAGCGGGCAACATTGGCAGGAATGACCTACCATTATCAGGAACTCCTGCACTGCGGCTCAGATAACGCTCCAGCGATTAACTCCAGTATCCTTGCTGAAATCAAAGAGATGGGTCCGAACATCCACTTCCACTGGGACTCGAAAGTAGTCTCTGTTGCCCGTCGCGGCGAACGTTTCACGGTTCGATACGATGGCTATCGTAAACAGACCAGCGACGAGAAAGAAGACACCTTCGACTATTGCATCCTTTCTGTCGGCAGAGGCGGAGCACACTGGCTTACGCAACAAGAATTCTACAAAGAGCTCGACATCTATCCGGGACAAGTGGACATCGGCGTCCGTGTTGAAACCAGTTGCTACTTCACAGAAGAAGTGGACAAGCGCTTCTACGAGCCAAAACTTTATTACATCAGTCGCCACACAGGCGACGTGGTTAGAAACTTCTGCTCGAATCCGCGCGGATATGTCACTCCGGAAAACCACCGCGACTACGTTCTCGTCAACGGTCACTCCAAGATGTACGAGAAGTCTGAAAACAATAACTTCGCAGTTTTGGTTTCAAAAACATTCACGCGACCATTCAAAGATCCGCAAATGTATTCGCAAACGATTGCCAAAGTCGTCAACATGCTCGCAGGTGGAGGACCGCTCGTACAGCGGCTCGGGGACCTTCGTGCCGGACGACGAACAAAGTCGCTCACCAACAATTTGATCAAGCCTACGCTTGAAGCGGAATGTGGTGACATCTCACTGGCGTATCCTCACCGAATTCTTGCCAGCATTTTGGAATACCTGGACGCTCTAGACAAAATCTGTCCAGGTGTTGCAGACGATTCAACATTGCTCTTCGCGCCAGAATGTAAGAGCTATCCTGACTCAATCAAGGTGAGCAAATCGATGGAAACAACTATCGAAAACTTGTTCATCATCGGCGACAGCAGCAGCTGGACCCGCGGCGTCGGTCAAGCGACCACGAGCGGTTTGCTTGCTGGTGAAGGCATCAAGAAAAAAGTCCAAGAACGAAGCACACCGGAACGCACACCCGCAGTTGCCACGGTAGCGTCTTAAACTCGTTCATTGAATTGACTTTCGGGTGAATATTCGAATTTAAGGCGTGCCTCTCAGAGCAAGGGTCCTGCCTCCTCACTTCGTTTAATCAGTGAAACCCGGGTGGTGCGCGCTCGCTCGGAACCCAAAAGTGCCCTGGTCATGCGACACCGCCCGTGGTGCACTACCACCCAACTTCGGAAGCAGTCGCATTCACAGCAAAACAACGCCGTTCATACACTGAACGCTGACAATATGCGATCAATTAAAGATCTTCGTCTTCGTCGTTAAAACCGAGTTTTATAGCGGTCTCGCGAGCTTGCCGAGCCTTCGCTTTTTTGCCCATCTTTGTATAACACTGGGAGAGCGCATCATAAATGTCCGGATATTCCGGCGAAATTTCGATACCCTGATGAGCCAGTTCGAGAGCTTTCTCAATCTCACCAGCTTCAAGCCGAATTCGGCACAAAGTGTCATATGGCGCCGGATCTTCTGCATCCAATTCAATCGCTTTTAAGCAATCTTTTTCAGATGATTCGTAGTCACCGAGTTTGTAATGCTCCCAAGCGCGGGATACATAATACTCGGAACAATCTTCGACATATTCGATAGCCGTATTGAAATCTTTGAGCGCTTCGGCTCGCTGTCTCATTCTGCTGCGAACAAAACCACGACAGTAATAGGCATCAGCGAAAGTATCATTGAGTCCAATCGCTTCATCGAGATTTTCTAAGGCTTGATCTAAACGATCCAGCGCTTGCAAACACCAAGCTCTGCTGAGATACCAATCAGCTTCTCCCGGTGCAAGTTCAATGGCGCGATCGTACTGTTGAACAGCGCTGACATAGTCCTCCGCAGCCATGTGCGCGTATGCGGCTCCGGCATATGTTTGAGCGTGGTCGGGATTAATCTCAAGCGCGTGAGCGAAATCATCGAGTGCCTTTTGCAATTCGCCTTGTTGAGTAAAAATCGCACCACGATTGTAGTAGTGTCCTTCCTCATCAGGCTCTAATGCGATCACAGCGGTGGCATCGGCAAGCGCTTTATCCCAGTCGCCTATCGCTTCATAAGATGCAGCTCTTGCCTGCAGCAAAATCGAATTCAATGGTTCGCGTTTCAAACCTTTGTCGAATTGAACAACAGCTTTTTCATGCAATCCGAGATCCTGATAAAGAGCGCCTCTTCGCGCGAAACTTTCAGTCGGATCGACAAGACTGATCTGACTGAGATTGACTTGCTTGATCGATTCCGGTTCCTTCCAATCAACATCAGGACAACGAATTGGTTGCTCGCCCTTAAGCCATGCCTCTTCCGCTTTGGTGCGCTCGACTTTCGCATCATCATCACGAGAAAGTTTTTCCAACGCCTCACTCTTCAAATCATAGGCAGCCGCAAACGATGGCAAAAGCTCAATCGCTTGGGACGCCGCCACGACTGATTCTTCATATTGCTCAAGTTTGAACAAAATTCGGGCGCGCAATTCAAACAAAGTCGGACGAGTCGGAGCCAGCGATTCCACGCGCTTCAATTCTTCTAGCGCGGACTCGTGGTCATCGAGTTTGTCGTACTCCCATGCGCGCGCTTCCATGTATTCCGCTTTGTCGGGAGCCATTAAAACGAGTCGACTGTAATCGCTCAAGGCGCGCTCGTGGTCGCCCATATGGCTGAGAATATGACCACGTTCATAATATGCATCCAGATAGTTTGGATTCAAGGCAATCGCGCGATTTAAATCTTCAATAGCGGTATCAAAATCTCCGACATGATGATTACAAACGGCGCGGTAATAGTAGAGATAATCGCTATCACTATTCTCTTTGATCAAATCGTCGAGTTCTTCTTTGGCGCGTCCGTAATTTTGCGTCGCCATGTAGAGAACGGCATAGCCCCAACGAACACGCAGATCGCGTTTGTCGATTTCCGCAGCTGACTCCAGGTCCTGCTGCCCTGCTTCAATGCTGCCTTTATCAATTTGCACGAGCGCACGACGATAAAAAGCGTCGATGTCGTCTGGTACCAGACTAATCGCTTTCGTCAAATCAGCGATTGCATTATCCACGTCATTCAGAGCGCCGTACAAAGCGGCTCTTGCTTTAAGAATCTCATTCGTGCCGGCGATTTTGTCTAGCAGTCCAGTGAGAATTTCGAGGTCGCGTTTCAATTCACGCTCACTGAACACGCTAAAATCTTCGCAAGAAAGAATGTCTTCAACGTTGACCACACTTGCTCGAATCTGTTCGAGATCGGCTTGAATAGACTCGTCTACCTCGCGCTCCGACGGACAGAGCATGACAAACTGACTGAAACTCTCAGGACCATTCGACTCGGCTGGCCAAGGGAAATCCACGAGAGAACGCAACGCTTCATTGTCATTTGTACTGTCGATACTGACGAAGCCGGATACTTCACTATCCTCACGTGCTAGTTTCAACTCAACCCAATGGACTCTTCGCTCGTTCAAATAGCTCGCTATTGAATCCATACAAAGAGTGATGGGCAGCTCTTTCTTGATGTATGCCAACAATGCGTCGCTGCGAGATCCTTCAACGCGATAAGGACCAAGAAACACATCCCAGGCAATAAATTTTCCATCGCACAACGAGGTAAGACGCGCGGTATCAACAACGACGTCCGTTTCAAGTTTCTCTCTTTCTCGCCTTTCTTTCTGTTCGCGCTTCTCGGCTTTCTCTGCATCTGGCGCAAGCGCTGCTCGAAAAACAGGCCAGATATGTTCGGCATAACTTCGAACGGCTTCGAGCACCGATTCATCTTCACTGTCAGCCGTTCCAACTGTCGATATCGTCACTGACAATGAAGATTCACCAGCGGCGCGAAACAGTACCTTGGAACGATAGTTGCCACGAATAGAATTATCGACATGCTCAACCAAACAAGTAATTGTCAGTTCGCTCAGCAGCCCTGTGGAAACAGACCCATCCGAATAAGTCGCAGCCAGACCGTCCTCTTTTAGCCTTTCAACCAGCTCATTCGATGCAAGTGTTTCCAGACGAGTCATTCAGACCTCTTAACAGTTCCTAATCTTTGAGCGCCTGTCAGGCACAAAGGCATGTACATTGTACGTTCTGCCGACGAATCGAGAGCACCCGACATCTTATAATTGTAAACTGGAGCTGGGTTTCTGCGGTTGCAATTATTCAATCCTACGAAATTTTTCGAATTTAGACCATAACAGAAGGCGCTATTCAAGCGAATCTTTGAGCTTGCTTCGATATCGACGTTGCTTTTCAGCTAGATATTTGGGGTCTTTCAATTGTTTCGAGATCTGAAATGTCATGAATCGACAGGCGTCAGAACAAAATCGCGCTTTCGAACGCCCGACGAAGAAATCAGCGCATCGTTGAATGCTGGGGTCTTCTAACAGCTGCTGTTCGGCTAACAATGAAATTTCCTGCCGATAGCGCTTTTCGGACTCATCAAGCTGGCTACCACTCATTCGACTGTCTCGAAACACGCCCTCACAGCGGCACAGCCCATCACCACCCTTTTGATAATCCGCAACAAATTGAGCAAAACCGACGAGCAGAGCGCCAGACAGTCGCTCGAGAATCGCCCCGTCGGAACTCGTACGCGCTAACAGTGATGGCAAGCGAGTTCCATCAGTCGCAACCAGATCGATCCCAAGAACTACCTTCTTCAAGCGCTCGTTAATCGCCATTGTTTCTGGTTTTCGACCGAAGTAAATATGAGAAGCCTGCATTCGAATGAAGTCGAGGTCACAGCAGAACATGTCGTAGTCAGCCTCGCCTGGAACATCCAAGTTGGGAGCGACTTGTGTAAACCACACTCGAAAATCGTCGTAACTCTGCCAACAGGCTTCTTCATTCAGGATTTCTCGCCAATCAAGCGCAGCTACCGCTTTGCTTGCAGCGGTCGCACCGGATTTTCCATTTGATTTGCCTGCCATAAAACGATTATCCAACTTTTGGATCGATTTGACAACCACGAATGTGCGTGGTAACGTTACCACGAATCAACGTTGTATTCGCAACTCAGTACGCCGACACCTACCTCAGTCGGCCTCTCATCGTTTCAGGTGGTGTACTTATGCATTCAATTTTTAGGTCTCTTCCATTCGCCCTCTCATCAGAACGAAGTCAGATAGTAGTGTCTATTCTGAAAACGGCGCTGCCGATCTTCGTCACCCTGGAATCTCTAGCGTTGATAGGCGCGGTCGACCTGGAAATTTCCGGAAGAATCTCAACGGCAGCGCAGGCCGCCGTCGGTCTAGGAGATCAGCTTCTGTACTTCACCAGTACAGCCGCCTCGGGACTCTCTGTGGGAACCTGCGCAGTTTTAGCAAGATACTTCGGCGCAGGCAATGCAAAGCGAATACTTTCAACCATCAAAGCCAGCTTGATGGTTGCCACTATATGCGGTGCCGCAGCAATGATTGCAGGTTGGCTGGCAGCAGAAAACTTTGTCAAATTGCTGAGCGACGACGCAAGCGTGATCATCCTCGGCACGCGTTATATTCAGTTATGCGCCCTTGGTTCTTTGCCTTATGTGCTGTCGATTGTGTTAACGGCAGTCTTTCGATCTCTAGGAAAAACAGCAGAGTCACTGTACTCATCTCTCACCACGATGTTCACAGCAATCGTGCTGAGTTATTTTTTGTTCGAAATCGGTCCCTGGAAAGGCACGCTTGAAGCTCTTTGCATAGCATGGATAACGGCAGCGTACCTGGGTCTTGCGATCAGTCTGCTGATATTGAAAAAGCATCTGAAAACAATTTTGATGATGTCCTTGGCAAATCAACCGCAAAAGACATCCACTTACCAGACAAGAAGGAACTCTATTCGGCTCATCAAACTACTCTTCGTGATCGGCACTGCTGTCGTATTAGCAGAGTCATCTACGCTCGGAACCGACTTTCTCGTTTACAAATTACTGTCAATGCTGGAAGGCGCAACAGACCTTCAAGCGGCCTGGACAATATTTTTGAAAGTCGAGGAGACATTCGCGATCATGCCGATAACAGCACTATCACTGTCATTCGCCGCGACGGTTGGACAGATGATCGGGGCTGGCAAAGAGAAGCAGGCGCGAGATTGTTTGCAGTTTCTAGTAATAACAACAACTATAGTCTCAGCAATTCTCGGCACGTTTCTAGTAGCAGCACCATCAGTGATGGCATCCTTCACGCACTTGAGCGGAGAGGCGCTAACAAACACAGGGCAACTGGTCACCCTTCTGCCACTATTTTTGCCGCTCCTGACAGTCAGGTTACTCACGTTTTCATTCATGGAGGGCGCCGGTCAAACCGGAACGCCGATGAAAATTGCACTCTCCGGCAATAGTTTAAAACTAATTCTCGCGAGCGTTCTGATGAACATAATGTCGTTTGGTTTTTCAGGACTTGTTATTGCGATTCTACTCTCGAGGACATTCATGGCAGTTAGTTCTTTGATGGCGTTAAAAACGGCAAAGCACCAAAACGCGGCGTTGAAACCTGCTGCCAGCATCAGCTGATACAGTTGAATAAATGGCGGGTCCAATTTAGGACTAATCTTGCCAGAGCAAATCGGTATCGTCTTCGTCGTCAGACGACATTTTCTTCTGCAACGATGCGTATCTCGCCATCAATGATGCAACCTCCGGATGTTCGGAGCCAAGAGCTTTTTCACTCAGTCCCAAACCCCAGCGATAAAGCCTGTCAGCTTCATCAAAATTCTCTTGTTCTTCATACAGCTCTGCCAAACTCTGCAATGATTTTGCCACACTTGCATGTTCCGGTCCAAGATTTTCCTGCACTATAGATAGTGCCCGCCAGTAGTGCTGTTCAGCCTCGTTGTACTTGCGTTGGTCGCGGAATACCTCGGCAAGCGAGTTAAGGACTTCAGCTACGTGCATGTGCTTCGGTCCCCAATCTTTAGTTCTGATTTCGAGCAGTGTTTTATATAGTGGCTCGGCTTGATCGTATCGACATTGGATGTGAAACAACAACGCCAGATTGCCCAGTGTTTGTGCAGTGCTTGGATGTTCTAAACCGAGCACGGTCTGCCGGATCTTGAGTGCACGCCAGTGAATTTTTTCAGCCTTAAGAAAGTCGCCCATCATGCGATAGAGCTCCGCCTGATAGTTCAACAGAGTGGCAACGCTTGGATGCTCTGGTCCCCACTCCTCTTCGCAAAGCTTAAGCGCACGGTCATAGAGCGGTTCAGCTTTCTCATGATTGCCGTTGGCATGGTGCAAGAGCGCCAGGTTTTGCAGCAGAGGACCAATGCTTGGATCTTCAGGACCAACCATCGCCTCACGCACAGAAATTGATTTGCGAAACAGTGGCTCAGCTTGGTCGAATTTGCCGTGAGCGCGATAGAAGTCGGCAAGATTTTCAAGTGTGCTAGCAAGACTGAGCTTGTCGCTCTCGTCGTTTGCCTCGTAAATGGTCAGAGCTCTTCTAAAATACGGTTCGACTTCAGAAAACTTTCCTTGTGCACGGAAGACTTTGCCCAACTTATCCAGCACCGGCGCTAAAGTCGCAGCATTAACACCAAAACAGGTTTCCTTCACCGAGAGAGAGAGCTTGTAAGCTTCTTCAGCCTTTCGATAGGACGCTTGCACCCAGTAGAGGTCGCCCAGCTTCGCATAAATTTCCCCAAAGCTGGGATGTTCGGACAAATCGATTATCGTGGAGTCACTCAATCTTGGCTCTTCGCCTGAATCTCCATCCGGATCCGGCAAGCTCAAATTGACGGCATTCTCGTCATCATCGTGGAGCGTGCCCTCGGCAAACTCGCGTCGAGCCTCGATCAGCGACTTCTGATAGAGCTTCTCGGCATCGTCATACCGTCCCAACTCGAAGGCGCGATTACCCGCCTCGAGATAGTTCTTCCACGTGATACTGTCGGTCGCTTGATCCATAGTCGTACGAGAATACACTCTTGACCACTAACAATCGGGTCTTAACAGGCACTGCATAGTCAATTAATTCCCTTATATGCGCATAATTCAACGCTTTTAAAAACAGTTGCTTAACTGAACCGCCCAGCCGCCAGGTCGTTTCCATTTCGGCATAAACTAGGTCTATCGGAATAAAACGGCAATCCCTCCACCTGTCGGTTTTTTTGGAGATCTGAAATGAAATTTTGGAAGGCTTTCGGTCAAAAGAAAATTAAACGTGTGATGACGCGCGAGGAAAAACTAAAGTTTTACGGGTCAGAATTCGTCAAATTAGTCATCCTCGCTCTCTTTCTAAGCCCTGCCAACTCCTTTCTGGTCAACTTCATGCTCTTTCATCCGGAAGTCAGCACAGTCGCCGATCCCGCCCAAATCAAAGAGATCAAAGCAAAATACAATCTCACCTGGACAGATGTGTACTTTCGGGACGAGGATGGAACCAGACTCCACGCCTGGTATATCACCCAACCAGGTGCTAAAAAAACATTTTTGGTTTCACACGGAAACGGCGGAAATTTAGCTTATCGGCTACCGATCGTTGATGCCCTTGCGGCAACTGGATCTGCCATGCTGCTTTACGGCTACAGCGGTTACGGCAAGAGTGAAGGCCAGCCGACACCCGATGGTATCGTGAAGAACGGAGTGGGCGCCTACGACTTTTTAGTCAAACAGAAAAAAATTGCAGCAGCGGATATTATCGTTTACGGAGAATCGCTTGGTTGCTCAGTTTCTACTGTTATTGCCGAACGTCGACCAGTCGGTGGAATTGTTTTGCAATCACCCTTTTCTACAATCATGGAGGCTGGTCGCGATCATCTTCCCTGGTTTAGATTGTTTCCTGATGAAGCCTTTCCACAACGGTTTCTAGACAATGTAACTGCTTATAGGAAACCGCATGCGCCGTTGCTCATTCTGCACGGCAAAAAGGATTGGATTCTTCCTAGCCACTATTCTGAAACGATATACAACTCAGCGATTGAACCGAAAAATCTCGTGCTCCTCGAAAACTCCTCGCACAACGATATTTACAGTCAGGACAAGACCGCCGCGATAAAAAGCATAAATTCGTTCGTGAAGAACTTGATATCGCAGACAGTGGCTAATAAAAAAGGGCTCGCTGATCAGGTTAAAACAGTGGCGATTACAGGCTCCCAATTGCTTCAAACGAACTCGCAATAATTAAGATTTCACCTGTTGCCAATACCGGGCTGAAACCCCGTGATATCCTTGTCAAAGGAGGCACACATGGGCGAATCCGCGAAGAAAAATTCAAACGATCCGACGCCGAAAGTGAAGCATGATTGGACCTTCTTCTTCTTCATCGCTTTGACGTCACTATTGATCGCTGCGGCAATTGCCTGGGTGTCGGCAAAGTCTGGAATGCTCGCGGGCATCGGCATTGAAAATCCGATAGAAAGCGCCGTTGTGAGCCAGCCGATCCAATAGGTTTCGAAACCAGAACAGTGCACCACATATGGTGCAGCCCAAAATCTCGTGGTTGTTAGACTGACGATCGGACGAGAGCTAGTTTACGAATTCAGGTACTACAGGTTTGTCGAACAAGCCTTTTTCGTTGGCCATCTCGAACAATTTGTTGACCGCGGTGCGACCCTTTTCGCCTGCTTCTACAGACATTTTGTTGACATACATGTCGATGTATCTGTCAGCTAGATCGGTTGGCATATCACGTGCAAAAGATAGAGCGTATTCGAGAGCATCTTTGCGATGTTCCAACGAATATTCGATCGAGTTTTTAATTACGCTTGTCACTTTTTGAATCATCTCCGGTCCGAGATCGCGACGAATAGCGTTGCCACCTAACGGCAGCGGCAAGCCGGTTTCCTCATGCCACCACTCGCCCAGGTCAACGATCTTTTTCAAACCCTCTTTTTGATAAGTGAGCTGCCCTTCGTGAATCAAAAGACCAGCGTCATAGTTTCCTTTCAAAACCTCATCGATGATTTGATTGAATGGAACTTCAAAAACAGTCAGTCCTGGTTGATAGAGACGCAAAGCCAAATATGCCGATGTCATTTCACCAGGGATCGCAATTCGGCACTTCAGTAATTCTTCTTTGGTCATCGATTTTGGAGCGACGACAATCGGTCCGTAGTTGTCACCCATGCTCGATCCGCAAGGCATGAGAATGTATTTGTCGCAGATGTGCGGGTAGGCAGCGAATGAAATCGCGGTAACTTCGTATCGTCCTTCAATCGCTTCATGGTTAAGAGTCTGAATGTCTTTGAGAACTTGTTTGATTTGCAAACCGCTGGTGTCAATCTTCTTCTCAGCAATAGCGTAGAACATAAACGCATCATCGGAATCAGGGCTGTGGGCAACTGATATCTCTTTGACTTGAACAACCATGGCTAGAACCCCTCGCCTTCAGCAAGAACCCTTTGATAAACCGCGCTCGTGTTGAGCCGCACACAGTGTACTAGATCTGAGGCGAAAACAAATGAGGAAGCGCAAAGTCCTTAAGAACAATCGGCACCGTAGACATAGCCCCACTCCTGCGGAGCAGACAGATTGAAGTCTTCGGGAAGCGGATCGGCATCATAAATCAGCTTCAAAGTGTTTACATCTCGTGCGGAAATCGTCCCCAGCTTCTCTTGTGTCAGCTTCCCGTTGCCGCTTGATGCCACTTCGAAGGTCGACATTAGATCGGTGGATTTTTCGCTATGCCCAAAGATTCCGATGGCATGACCGAGTTCATGCAAGAAGGCATGAGACAAAGTTTTTTCTGCGATCGCCGGGTAGTAATTTGGTCTCAGCATGAAGATTGAAACCTTCATCCGACCGCCGTTGACAGTCAGTCGTGTGACACCAAGAACGCGCGGAACGAGATGGTTCACAAAGGAAACTTCAATATCTGCACCTTCTGTCAAAGACACCTTCTTCAATGGAAGATAACGGCCCCATTTTTCAATTCCAGGCTCCATCAACTTTTTCCACTCAGCCGTAGCATCTTCGGGAAGTCGCACCCGGACAGGGAAGTTTGTCCACCGAGCGGTGGCATTATTGGCGAACCTGCTGATACTTCCAATGTAATTACCAGCGCTTGTGTCATACGGAATGCGCACGGTCGCCTGTTTACCGGACGAATTTGACGCCGAGGAGATTGACTTTCCATCAGCCATTGAAAGAAGTTTTGACGAACGCGAATTCGTGTTCACAGAACCACTCGACTTCGATGGCGCACCAATCGTGGTATCAGAAGAAGGTGAAGCTGAGTCATCATCCGTTGAACCGGCTGGAGAAGTGGAGGTATCGTCAGACGCGGGCGAATCTGTATCCGGCGCCTGCGTGGTTCCAGGATTGTCTTCATCACCGTCATCGGATGAGTTAGAACCTGGGTTGGAGCCTTGTGTGTTTGAGTCCTGAGCGTTCAAATCATCCGGGGACTTCAATGCCAGCTCCTGCGCGACTTCGGCTACCGGCGGCGCAACGATAGCCGGTGCGGCTTGAGCGATTTGACCGGCATTCGGATTGACTGCCGCTGACCCGACAAAATCGGATGAAGTGCGCGCGCCGTTCGGTGAGACCGGCGCAAATTGAACCGGAGCACTGCCACCGGCGTAACTACCATACTGCCCGCTGTTTTGACTGCGCATCGGACTTCCGAATGAACTTCCAGCGCCGAGCTTATTCTCAAGCCTGTTCAAACGAGCTTGTAGATCACCCGGTTGACTATCACCAAAGATTTCCTTTTCAAGATGATCGACTCGATCAGCAACCTCATGCTCTGGATAAGTGGATCCAAACGCAACCTTCTCTAATCTGGAAACCCGCATTTCATTTGGATCTACGGGTGCTCCCCCGGGAGCCGCACCATATCCGGTGCCGGGATTTCCGGCAGCAGGCACAACTTGATTGGTAGCCCAATTCTGAGCCGGCCCCCGCGATGAGGCATCCAGCGGTAGAGGTTTGCCAAAATCCGGAATCAAATTAGGATTAGGATAATTGTTTGAAGAGAACTGCCCCGGCGAAGACATGCCACCATAGGAAGGATAGCCTTGAGGCGCCGATGGAGCTGGATAGCCGCCCGGAGAAAAGCCCTGGGGGGATGACTGAACGAAGCCGGGGGGCTGCGCATAACTAGTGGATTGATTACTCGGAAACCCGGAAGAACCGCCGCCAAAACTACCACCTGGCGATTGTGGTCCCGATTGCACTGGTGCCCCCTGCGGAACAAGATTAGGATGACCACCACCAAGTCGAGCACGTCCGGCTGGAAAACTGCCTGGCGACGAATTTTGTGGCGGCGGCTGTTGGTACGCATTCTGGGCCGGCGCCTGCGGAGGACGCTGTTGATAGGTGTTGGCACCAGGTTGAACGAACCCTGGTGGCGTATTGTAGTTAGAGTAGGCTGGAGGCATCGACGGGTAACCCGGAGGGCTCGTCACTGGTGCGCTCTGCCCACCACCATATGCAGGTTGACCATACCCGAAGCTCGGCTGAGCCGCAGGTTGACCATAGTTCGGTTGAGCGTAATTGGGTTGCGCCGGTTGACCGAAACCATACTGCGGCTGTGCCGGAGGATAGCCTGGATAGCCGGTCGGCGTCGATGGTTGATAAACCGGGTAGCCGGTCGGATAACCTGGAGGCGCATTTTGATAAGCCGGCGGTTGTTGATACTGAGGATAACCACCTTGTTGATAGCCCGACTGCCCAACCGGCTGAAAGCCCGGCTGTGCGTAGCCCCCCGGCGGTTGATTGTAAGGTGTGTATGATGGCGTGCCACCAGGCAAGCCACCAGGTTTGTCGGCGGAAATCGGCGTGCCCTGAATGCCGCCCATCGGGTTTAACGTTGATGGTTTAGGCAGCGCATCCATTTTTGCTTGCGATGGATCGATTGCTTTCAGTACAGGTTTCGACGAGTCCGAGGTCGCGGCGCTGGCTGGGGAGAGACTGAACGTTTGAGATAGTAAAATCAAACTGGCGAGCATTGCAGAACCAATCTGCTTGCCCAAACCGGAGCGTCGATTGTCGCTGTGGATCGGCATCATTTTACTCGTTCAAAAGATTATCGTGTAATTCGCCACCAGCCCGAAGACTGGCTTGTAGACCCATTATTTGCTCAACCAGAACAGGTCTCAAAACAGTTTCCGGTTCCCAAACTATTTTGCATAGAATGTCATAAACTGCTGGATCTTGAACTTTCAAATAATCGCGACTCGCTTTAACCGAGAACGCAGCGGCGCATTCCGCCCAGTATTCGTGGTGCGTCGAGCGCGCATATCCGGAGACAAAAACACGTTTTTCAATATTATGCTGTGGTACCAACTCTGCTGCACCACCGTACTCTTCAGGCAACGGATGGATTTTATCGCAGCGTTTCTTCTGCTCGCGATAAAGATCTTTGATTTTGTCTTGAGTCGCTTGAGATAAAACGAACTCGAGCTGGTGACCGAATTCGTGCGCGACAACGAGGTTTAGACGGACTTCCAGACATTCTTTGATGCGCGTATAAACAGCCGCGAAACATCCATGTTTGTAGTAATACTCGATGTCTCGGTCGAATTCTTCTTTATCCAGTGTGACGTTGCCAGTTCTCACACCAGTTTGTCCAGCGGCTCCGTGTTTGACATTGCCGAGAGCGCAGTTTCCTTCGCTCTTTCGAACCACCTGGAGAAGCCCGGTAGCAGACCAAAGTCTGAGGTTTTCAAACAGATATTTTTTCTGCGTACCATTTAGTTTGTCGAAATCCATGAAGTAGCGGATCATCTCAGCTTCGCAGTAGGTCTTGTCTTTGCGATAAAGCGGACGATGATATTCAAATTTTATTGCGTCCCCTGAGCTCTTCTTGCCATCGATGATCGTGCTTAATTGCGTGTTCTCATCAAGCTTCCGACGATTGACCTTGTTGCGAGGGTCGCGCAAGAAAACATTGCCGTCGTCATCGACTTCGCCAACCAAACCATGATCAGGAGCCGCGATCCGTCCATTAACGATGTGATAGAGCACGCCGTTAAACTTCATCGAGCCGGACGGACCGCGTTCTCCAGTCGGCAAAACCAATTCCAATCCAGTCGAATCGATGCCCCGAAAGAGGCATCCCTGAATCGACTCAATCGGTCTCAAGCCACCATTGCTGCCAAGCGGACCAGAGGTATGTTGCAAATAGCCGTCGTCATAGAGCACCCCGACGGGCGCGCCGTCGTGGTAAATGCGACCGAAGTCCACAACCAGCATTTGCCCGTCAACTTCAAGAAATCCGCTAGGACCCTTCAATGTGCTTTTCTCGACGGAAGTTTTTGCCGACATCACTTAGCTAGATCGATCCTCGAATAACCTCATATAAAGCATTCTAGACCGAAAGTGCATCAAATATGTACCTAGGGGGCGACAACTTCTTTGGCCTTTTTCCAATCAGCCAGAAATTGCTTCATACCACTATCAGTCAGTGGGTGACCGACCAGTTGTTTGAACACTTTGACCGGCATCGTGCAGGCATCGGCGCCCGCTAGCGCGGAGCGTTGAACATGCATCGGGGTGCGGATACTAGCAGCCAACACTCTGGTTTCAACAGACTGGATGTGAAACATCTCGGCAATCTGTTCGATCAGGGCACAACCGTCTTCATTTATATCGTCGAGTCGTCCAACGAACGGGCTGACGAAGTAAGCGCCGGCGCGTGCGGCGAGCAATGCCTGGTTGACCGAGAAGCAGAGTGTGACGTTGACTCTGATGTTGTCCTTAGCCAACTTGGCGCAGGCACCCAGTCCAGCTGGAGTCAACGGCACCTTGACCACGACGTTTTCAGCCCAGGTGGCGATGTCACGTCCTTCGGCGAGCATCCCTTCCATGTCTTCGGAAACCACTTCTGCGCTGACTGGTCCACTTACGATCTTGCAAATGTCTTGGACAAGTTTCTTAAAATCCTTTTTTTCCTTGCTCACCAGGGTCGGGTTGGTAGTAATCCCGTCTAACACTCCCCAGTTGGCAATTTCGGTTATCTCGTCGAGGTTGGCGGTGTCGAGAAATAAATGCACTGTATTCTCCTTTTGCAAAGGGCACGTAAAAACTAGCTCAAATCTCTGAGATCGATCAGTATAGCTAATACCTGTGGGTAAGATTAGATTGCCGGGTTGTAATTAGAAGGTAGGTAAACCCACGTGGCCAACAGCCGCAATACTAACGTGACCTCCGCGCAAGTTCTTATTGCCGCCATTTTGGGCATCGGCATCGGACTGGGCGTCAGTTACCACTTGGACCACCAGGGTCTGCGCACTAAAATAACGCCCGCCGTCAAAGCGTCCTTAAACCGGCTTTCGAAATCCAATTTTAAGCTTGCCGAGGCTGTCAGCCCGTTTCCAAAACTGCAGAATCGCACCAATATTCTGCTTATGGGTGTTGATTCAAACGGCAAGAAGGCCAAACGCTTCCTGAATACGCGCTCCGACACGATGATTCTCGCGAGCATCGATCCGGAAACAAAGAAGGTCGGACTGATTTCCATTCCTCGAGACAGTCGCGTGCGAATTTTCGAGCGCAAAGGCCTCGACAAAATAAACTCAGCTCATGCACTGGGTGGACCCGAAACGGCCAAAAAGACCGTAGAACAATTTCTTGGTATTCCAATCGACCATTACGTCGTGATCGATACTCAGGGTCTGAAAAGCGTTTGCGAGATCGTTGGACCAATTGAAGTTTTAGTTGAAAAACGAATGCGTTATCGCGATCGTGCCTCCGGTTTGAACATCAACCTTGAGCCTGGATTGCAAAAGCTTTCGGCTGCTCAAGTCGAGGAGTATTGCCGCTTCCGCCACGATCAAAAAGGCGACCTCGGCAGAATCGAGCGTCAACAGTGGTTCTTGCGCCAGGCCGCGCACAAGTTCAAGGAACCTTCGGTAGTTTTGAAACTTCCGGAAATCATCAAATTCGCAAACGAGTATGTAGTCACCGATCTGTCGCTCAACGACATGATGACTCTGTTTGGTTTCGCTAAAGATTTGAAAGAGAGTCAAATAGAAACGGCAATGTTGCCCGGCGAAGCCCGCATGATCAAAGGCGGCAGCTATTACGTTCCGGATCCCGAAGGTGTAGCACTTGTTCTCCAGCGAATGACCGGAACAACCCCGTCGGTCTCGATCATCGCAGCCAACACCACTTCGGAACATGACGTGCAAGAAGCCACTTTCGATGGCGAAGACAACTACGATCTTTCATCGGATTCGGCACAGTCACCGAGCAACGACACGTTGCAAACGGCGTGGGCGCATTCTTGCGCTGATACCAGACCGCTGCGTCTGGTGATCCGCTATCCGATGGGTCAAGAGCAGACGGCGAAGGATTTCGCTGAAACACTGACCGAAGCTGGATACGATGTAATTTCAAGAGTGCGTTGCAAGTCTTCTGAATGCGCACACCAGCAAATCACGCTCAACAGCTTCCGCGCAGACCAGAACATGACAAACAGTTTGAAGTCAAGATTTCCTGAGCTTACCGAGTTCCCAATAGTCCTCAATCCGTTGACAAAAACCCGCATTGATGCGACCATTCAAATCTCACCAGATACGATACCATTGATGCCGCACGAGACGGCTGGTCAATTTGACTACGATGTGTCGGACATTAATGGTGAAGTTAAGGCGAGCAAGTTCCAGAAATCAAAACTGCCGAACAGCTAAGCGATCATGATTCTGTACAAAGTGAGCATCGTTCTGTGACTGTTGAAGAAATTATCAAAATGCTTGATTTGAAGCCCCATCCGGAAGGTGGCTTCTACCGCGAAACTTATCGCAGCGCTGATTCGGTGCCAATGGATTATCTACCGAACCGCTATACACTGGTGTCTGGTCCTCCGCGCGCTGGTGCCAGAGAGACGCTGGAATGGCAAGTTCCTCCGGATGTAGAACAAAAAGTGGAAGAGCATGCAGGCGCGGTCGCAGCGCGTGAAGCAGTTCAATCAATTAAACACCCACGCTCCGCTGACACGTGGAAACCTGGTGATAAGACCGATCCGAGCGACGTATCGAAAGCCGCATCGGAAGAATCATCTCGCTCGTTCAGCACGACAATCTATTATTTGTTGACCCCTGACACATTTTCAGCAATCCACCGACTGAGAGGCGATGAGGTTTACCACTTCTATCTCGGCGATCCGGTCGAGATGGTAAATCTCTATCCTAACGGCAAATGGCAGAACGTGAAACTCGGTCATGATATCGCCGGCGGTGCTCTGGTGCAACACATGGTTCCCCACGGAGTGTGGCAAGGTTCACGCCTGATCGCAGGCGGAAAATTTGCGTTGCTGGGAACTACAATGTCTCCAGGCTTCAGCTTTGCCGACAACGAATTTGGCAACAGAAAACTGCTTTCATCCGAATACCCGGGCTGCGCGGACTTGATCAAAAGCCTGACTCGAACAGAGTGATATAATCAACTCATTCGGAACTCAACAAGATTTTTCGCCGAAAGTTAATTCTGCACGAGGCGTAGATATGAATTCGGGATCAAAACCTGACTAACGACCTGCGACCTCAAACTGAAACATGGGACGCGGCTATGACTTCGGAAACTAATCCTACCAATCCGACAGCTTCAACTGCCACGGTGAGTAAAACCAGGGGCGGTGGCATTATGCAGCGCATCCAGATCGTGACGTTGCTGCTCGTCGGCATGTTTTTTGGCGGATACTATCTCGGCACTCAAGCACAGTTCCACCTGCAAGAAAATCCATCAATGGTGCCTGAAGTTCCAGGCATGGCGTTGTTGAACCCGCCTGTAAAACGCTGGTACTGGTTGCACACAAAAGGCTCAGCGCGAGCTGGTTATCGAACGAGAGTCATGGTGAACGGACAATTAGTCGGAACCTTTTTCGAACCTGACACAAACGTCGATATCACCAAGTTTTTGAAGCCAGGCAAAAACACGATTTCGTACAGCGCGAAGAGCTTACCTGCAGATCAACGAGACAGTTCAGCAGCCGGTTTTCTAACCATCGAGTTTAGATCAGCTGCTAAGAAACCCGCTCCGGAGCCAAACAAATTTGAAGGTGGCGATGTGTTAACTGAGTACACGCGCCATGCCAACGAAAATCAAGATTTTACCGACGTCAATCTATTCGAGTCGATCGAGTGAGGGAAATGCATGGAAGGTAGCGCCGACAAAACTACAGTTAAACCAACCGTCGTCAAGAAAAAGAGCGGCAATCAGGGAGGAATTATCCTCGGCATTCTCATGCTTGGCGTAGGCGGAGCTGGATTCGGTCTGGGTTTCACTCAAAAGTTTATACCGACTGAAATTCTTGCTCCCGAGTCAACACTGAAGATAAACATATCAACACCGCCGCTAAAAGCTCTGACACCAGGCGCCACTACCCCTGGTGCGACAACTCCTGCGACTACACCCACGACACCGGGTACAACCACCCCGGCACTGCCAGCGACAACTCCGATCGCGCCACCAGCAACTGCAACTGCAGCCAGTTCGACCCCACTTAAACATGCGTACTGGATTCAAACGAGTGGATGGGATAGAGCCGGTTTCGAAATTAAGGTGTACATCAACGATCAACTTGCAGGTACGTTTGCCACTATCGACCAAACCGAGGATATAACCAAACTCGTTAAAGCCGGAGACAATAAAGTGAGATTCGATGCCAAAGCGCTTCCGGCAGGCAATCGCAACGATTTCGCCAATGCCTTCCTTACAGTAAGCATCAATCAAGGTCAAAAAACCGACACTGGATTCACGAATGCCAAAACACTAGTTGAATACAAAAGAAAAGTTTCCGAGATGGAAAATTTTGACGACGTAATGGAATTCGCAACACTGGAGTAGAGGTCGTTTCACTGAGTAAAAGGTCATCGATATGATGCAGAGATTCGTTGGATTGTTTATCGGAATACTGGTGTTGATAGACGCCTTCTTCATCGCATATGCCGTCGGTCTCAACGTAAAAAGAACTACGATAGTCGATCCAAACCTTCCTATCATCGCACCAAAGGCGCCACCAGCCGAACCATCATCTCCAACCGAAGATTCTACCGAAGGTTCGCCACTAAAGGATGTTTCTAGCAAAGGCAAACCAATCCGTTCAGAGCAATCATCGGACGTTTTCGAATCGACAACTGTTCCAACCAGTAATCGTCCAGCGGAAACCGGTCCAACAAGAAACTCAACACAAAGTGAAGGTAGTTCTAAGTGACAGTTCAGTCACAAGCATCAGATTATATAGCAGAAGAATTTCTGCGCGACGGTCGCCCACTCACTATCCGCGCTTTACATAGCGAAGACAAAGCGCTCTGGCAAGACGTTTGGGAGCATCTGAGCCCAACGTCAGTTTACTATAGATTTTTTTCGCCGAAAAAACATATGTCGGAGCAGGAAGTTGCCTATTTCACTCAACTCGATTTCGTCACTCACGTCGCCCTGCTCGCGATCATTCAAGACCCGACCATAGGCGCAGAGCCAGCCGCTGTCGGCAGATACATAATTACGGAACCGGATGTTGTTTCAGACTGCGCAGAAATTGCTTTCGCGGTGGAAGACGCGTATCACGGTTTAGGAATTGGAACGCTGTTACTAAAGCATCTCGCCATAATCGCAAAACGATCAGGTATCAAGGCTTTCAATGCCTTTGTTCTGGCAGAGAATTCAAAGATGGTAGAAGTATTCGAAAACTGCGGCTTGCCATGCACCAAAGTGCTGAAAGACTTCACTATGTACGAAGTCCGTCTCAGTCTCGATCAACTTACAATTTAAAAATTGTTCCGAACGGATAAGGCGACATCGGATTAGAAATTGGCATGCCGATTTCGAAACGGATTACGGTCTTCCTTAAGTCTTTTGGCAATGGCTCTGTCTTTCGCTTCATTGTCTTCTTGGAATTTAGTCAACTCTGCGATGCGCTTTTTAAAGTCACTGTCGTCTTTGTTTCCTGAATTTTTATCATCTCTCCCACCTGAAGAGCTGTCGCTTCCGCAACCTCTGGGGCCTCAGCCACCGCCGGCGCTTCGCGCCAGCGTGGGGTCTGGTCGATCAGGAGGAAGTGATGCTAAACGGTCTCCACGCGAAGGAACTTCTGGCGTTGTGCTCGATCCCGAATCACCGTTTTGAGACGGAGCTCGCTCCGCAATGAGACCATCGGCGCCACCATTACCTCGAGTACCAAATTTATCTATGCTTCGGGTTGATGTGCTGTCGATACCACGAACATCTGTCGACGGTACACCATCTGGTGCGTAACCATCAGCGCCGCCACTTCCGTTTGCGCCGGTTCGTATTGTTGTATCACTGGGCGCTGGAGCTGGAGCCAAGCTGGAAGATTCTGGGTTGCTCGAATCGCCGGCTACGGAGCGAGCTTTCGGACCATCGTGAACGGAACCATACAGGTCAGCTTGCAGTGCGTTATTGATGGTGCTCTCAGCGCTAGAACTGGTGTCATCAGTTTTCACGTCATTACGGGACGTGCTCGTGCTCGAGTAGTCATGCACCTCATTCATCACATGCGATGAAATTTGTGGTGCGTCAAAGCTGACAGCGGGTTGCGCTGCGTCAGAGCCGGCTTGTTTCTCTGCCATTGACTGTCTAACCAATTACTAAAGGGGCGGTTTGGATATTATGCAAATCACCCGTGAACTTTTCGTACCCTAAAATAGGCGAACGTATTTGTTAACTCCGCGATTCATGTTTCGGCCTTAAACCACTGATTCTCCAATCTGTTGATTTTTCGAATTCATCGTTTTTGATGAATCAGTCGAAGACAAAGCGCGCGGTCGCTACAGTGCAGAAGAGTCGGCCGACCTCGATTTCAGAGCGCGGTTACGCCAGTCGATCGGCAATCAAATAGAGATTCGGATATCTGGTCGAGTCGAGCCCTTGAAGCGGTGCGAAATCGCCACGCGCTTTGTACCAGTTAACGAATTCGCGGATGCCGTCTTCGAAGCTGGTGCTCGGTTCGAAGTTTAGGATTTCTTTGGCGCGTTCCACAGCAGCGAAGGTATTGGTTACATCGCCAGTCTGCATTGGTTTATAGACCAGTCGCGCTTTCTTTTGAAGGTTCTTTTCCAACTCGGAAATCATATCGAGCAATTTGACTGGCTCACTACGTCCCAGATTTATAACTTGGAACCCCGGCTGCTGAAGCTGCATGGCTCGCTCGACTCCGGTGACGATATCGAGAACATAAGTGTAGTCTCTCAAAGTACTACCGTCGCCGTAAACTTCAATCGGATTTCCTTCGTCGATCAGTTTGCAGAATTTGTGGATCGCAAGATCCGGGCGCTGCCTTGGTCCATAGACAGTGAAGAAGCGCAGGCAGACTACGTTTAAACCGGTAGCCACTCGAAAAGAATGGCAGATCATTTCGCCAGCCATTTTTGATGCAGCGTATGGTGACAGAGGTCGACCGGTCGCGTCATCTTCGGAGAATTTTTCGACTTCGCGTTCGCCGTAAACCGAGCTCGACGATCCGAAAACCATCAAAGTGTGTTTTGCGGTTGGCTCAATTTTATCGAGCAAGCGTTGCGTTCCAAGAACATTCACATCCATGTAAGTGGACGGTTCCTGAATCGAAGGTCGGACGCCAGCCATCGCGGCCAGGTGAACGACGATATCAAAAGGAGATCCTTCGAATGTACGCTCCAAGTCGACGGGGCTGCGAATGTCGCCTTCGATCAAACGAAAGTGCGGATAGACAAGAAACGGAGCCACGTTTTCGCGCTTGATTCCAACGTCATAAAAGTCGTTGAAATTATCAATAACCGTGACTTGGTTGCCATTGGACAACAGTCTTTCTACCAGGTGGCTGCCAATAAAACCGGCGCCCCCGGTGACTAAAACTCGTTTTCCCTTGACTGTCATCTAAACTGGTTGCCTCTAAACGGATTCGACGGTCTTGATTTATCTTGTATTCGATTCGAAGATAAACCATCACGTAGCCATTAGCTTGGTTTTTCTTCCGGAACGTTCAGCTTCTGTCGCACCGAGTAGATGCGCTTGTCTTGAGACTCATGGTAGGTTCGCATCAAAATTTCAGCGAGCAGTCCCATCAGAATAAATTGAACACCGACGATTAAGAACATCGCGGTTAGCACCGGCAGTGGTGTCTCGATGAAGGTTGTGCCGTATCCATACTTCAAAACCAACATCCAGACGAAAGCACAGAAAGACAGTCCCAGCGCGCCAAACCCAGCGGAGCCGAAAACGTAAATTGGTTTGGTGAAATACTTAGACATGAATTTGACGGTAATCAAATCAAGAACGACTTTGAATGTTCTCGATAAACCGTATTTCGATTGACCAAACTGTCTGGCGTGGTGGTCCACAGGAATTTCTGCGACCCGCGCGCCCAGCCAGGTTGCATAGATTGGAACGAATCTGTGCATCTCACCATACAAACGAACGTCTTTGATGACTTCGCGTCGATAGGCCTTGAGAGAGCAACCGTAATCATGCAATGGAACGCCACTGATGACGGAGATAAATTTGTTGGCGCACCAGGATGGAATCAACCTGGTGTAAAGCTCATCTTGTCGGTCTTTACGCCAGCCGCTGACAACATCGTAGCCTTCATCCATTTTGTCCAGCAGTCTGGTGATGTCTTTTGGATCGTTTTGCAAATCAGCATCCATCGGAATGATGACATTGCCAGTCGAGTGATCGATGCCTGCGGAGAGCGCCGCCGTCTGTCCGAAATTTTTGACAAACTTAACAACTTTGACGCGCAGATCGATTTCAGCCAATTTCGAAAGTTTTTGAAACGAAGAATCGGTCGAACCATCATCTATAAAGATAAGTTCGAAAGTACGCCCGACTTGCGCCATTGCAGCAAGGAGCTTGTCGTATAGAGGAAGGATATTGTCCTCTTCGTTAAGCACTGGAATGATCACGGAAAGTTCCGGTGAAGTGCTGTTTTCAGGTACGGGCTCGAATGACAGAGGCATGGCCGACTGCCAATCAGCGCCGCGAATCGCCGCAGAGACGGAGATCACAGGATCGGTTGCTGGTTGTTGACTACTTTTTGTCATCTGCCCATTATTGCCTCTGTCGCGGTCAAAAACTTACACCTTGGGATCTTTTCATCCGGCTCTTGAGATTTGTTCATGTCTTGCTGACAAGTCATGCCGGATAATACGTCTGGCGGCATGATTTGAGCGCATTTGTGAAACAAGCATAATCTTAAGTGCGACAAATAAACAAATTTGAGGACCGGCGAAATTGACTTCAGTCGTTGTTACTAAAACGGAATCAATCACACCCACGCCAGAGGTCTCGAAGCCTAAAGAGAAACCGGGACGCGACTTGCTGGCTTGCGGCGCGCTAATCGTTCTCTGCTTCTTCCTGTACTTCAATGGACTGGGCGAGTTTCCTTTCATCGATCCATCCGAAGCCTACTATGTAGAAGCCTGTCGCGAGATGCTTCAAACCGGCGACTACATTACGCCTCATCTGAACTATCAGATCTATTTTTCAAAACCAATCATCAAATTCTGGCTGAATGCCGCTTCATATAAGATGTTCGGTTTGTCAGAATTCACAGCGCGCCTACCGTTTGCGCTCTTGTCGTCCGGACTGGTTCTGGCCACCTACTTTTTCGCACGCAAGATATTCACAGCGCGGGCAGGATTCATTGCGGCGTTTTGCCTCGCCACATCACCGCTTCTGATTCTGGTCTCCCGCAAATCATCGATAGATATTGCATTCACATTCTTCTTAAACCTCGCCGTTTTCGCCACTGCTTACACTTTTGCAAAACGAAATAAATGGTCGTGGGTCGCGATTTACGTCGCTCTTGGTTTGGGCGTCCTGACCAAGGGACCAGCAACAATCATTCTGTATGGCGCCGGAATGGCAGCATTCCTGGTGGTGGCACGCCCATCGTTTGCTAATCTCAAAGATTGGATGGGTCGGTTGAAACTGCCGATCGGACTGGGAGTATTTCTTGCAGTTGTTCTTCCGTGGCATCTTGCAGTCTCGTCTGCGACCGACGGTTTATTTCTAAAGGTGTTTTTCTGGTATGAAAACCTTGCTCGATTTCAGGGTCACACAAACTTTGGAACGGTTCGATATTGGTTCTATCTCAGTGTTTTAGGCTATGGTTTCTTCCCATGGGTAGCCATTCTTCCAGCTGCGATTACATATGCGCTCCTCGGTGAGAAGAATATTTCTAATAGAAACGCAGACGATTCAGATAATGTGAATAGATCAGAGCGAAGCTTTACCTTGGATCAAAACGCCTCCAGTCGAAACGTCGCATCAGATAAAAACGTCGTAAGCAAACTACTCCATGGCACGATTGAAAACATAGGTCGCGTTCGTGAACGGGCGGCCAATGACGATCAAGCCCGAGTACTCATTTTGCTGACCGCGTGGAGTTTAACCACGCTCGCGTTTTTCAGCGTTTCAAAAACTCAACTCGCCACATACATTTTGCCGATGATTGCACCAATAGCGGTGCTAACCGGCGTGCTTGCAGATCGATGGATTGCCAGAGGATATGAGCGTCTGACTCGCGGAGCGAGGTTCTGGTCAAATCTGTTCAGCTGGCTTTTTGCAATCGCTGGAGTGGCTGCCGCAATCGGCTCCTTCGTTTTCGCCTACATGTGTTCCGATACATCACCCGCGATACTAGCTTACGCCGTCATGGCAGGACTAGTTTTTGCAATCGGCGGTCTGACGCAACTCGAAGCACTCCGTACTCGGCGCTTGGAATTGTCCTCAAAATGGATAGCTGGCACAATCGCGCTGACCATGGGGCTCGGCACACCGCCTTGTTTCAATTTTGCAGTCGACAAACTGCAAGGCAACCTCAAAACTATTTCAACAAACGCAGGCAAGAGTCGCGACAAAATTGCGATGTATGGAAACTTCATGCCGTCATCGATGTTCTACGCCAAGAAGCCTGTGGACACATTCTTCCATGGTCACCAACTGATTCCGGTCGCGACACCGCAACCCGGAAAAGAGGGCGTTTATCCAAACGTTCCCCAAGCGATTCTCGTGCGCGACTCAGAATTTGCCGCTCTGCGAGATTCCGCCCCCTGCGCTCTTCAGTTGGTCGAGAAGCAAGGAAACTGGGGCTGGTATAGAACGCCGGGCTACGAATTGGAATCGGTTAAAACTCTCGAAGACACTTTCAGAGATCCGGTCGCATTCAAAATCATCGTCAACGGCGAATCTCCAACCGGTCCGCTAACCGTGCCATACGCAGCTGGCAAGCTCTACGAGCGCTTCGCCGAATAATCAGAAGTAATCAACGCAATTCATGGTCGAGACCCAAACAACAAGCTCAGGCGCCGCTCACTCATATGGAGTGAAGCGCAGTCGGTTCGATAGCCTCACTGCCGTAATCGCGATTTTTATGGTCGCCATCGGGCTGAGATTTACTGGTATCACTTTCGACAGCATGTGGCTCGACGAAGGCTATCAGACCATGGTCGATGCGATTGGTGTGAAACCAGACTATCTGGAAAAACTAAAACCAGAGCCGTTCATTTACTCACTGGGAGAACCGCGCAGTCCGGAAACCGTGCTGAGCAACTTCAGGCAAGTTGATCCGCTCTGTCCACCACTCTATTTCTTAATGCTAAACCGCTGGATGACAGTGTTCGGAACGACAGATCTGGCGATCCGCTCACTATCGGCATTAATTTCGATAGCATCACTGGCAGTGCTCTACTTGGGCACGCGCAAACTTTTGGGTGCAACGGTGGCGTTCTTCGCTCTATTAACCCAAGCCGTTTCACCATT